>JANOKE010000472.1:0-2875 GCA_031419135.1 Gemmatimonadaceae bacterium | reverse complement strand
GATCACACCACTGTTCAGCGCGGGCGTGATAGTGGTTTGGCCGGCGTCTGTCGTGGCCGGCACCCGGTGAGAGGCCGCCGTGAGCTGCAACACTGTGGACAGACCACCTTTCCCGCTCGCCACGTTGTACGTCACGGTGATCGTGATCGAATCACCGCCGGCAATCGGCGTCGCGTTCAGCGCAGTATTGAGCAGTGCGAGCGTCGCGATCGAACTGCCGCCGTTGATCTGGTAACCAGTGACAGAAATGATGCCGCCAACGGAGATGCTCTGGCTGATGGTCGCGGTGTCGACGCCGTTACCGGTGTTTTTCACCTTGAAGTTCAGCGTAGCACCCGTGGCCGGCGACGCGGGCGCGGCCGTGGCGGCCCCGGCGATCACGTCGATGCCGGAAACAAAGCCGACTGTAACGGCGACCGATCCCGTGACCGGCGTGTAGCTGTTACCGTTGGCGTCGGAGAAGGTGACCGTCGCCGTGTTGGTGATGACGGTGCCTTCCGGTGTTGGACTCTGAGCGGCGGCGCGTGAAGCGACAAACATCAACAGCGCGCCGACCCACATGGCGAACCCGAAGCGTATCAAGCGCACACCGGAGACCTGTCCCGCAGTCGGCGCGGAAACGCGCGACGGAACACGCGACCAGCCGCGAGGCATGGTTCTCATTGGGTTCCCCGTCGGGCCGAAACATCAACGGCGAGGAAGCGTGCGCGGAATCCCGTGCTGACGCGACCTCGTGGTTGTACCCAGCCAGTCACCGTCCATCGGACATCGGTGATACGATCGGGCGACGCCGGCCGGCGAACCAATTTCCCGTTTTCGATGACGTCAACCATCGGCTCTGCCGAATAGGTTTTGCCGGCATCTATTGAGTATTCCACGCGGACGTCTTCGCGGTCGGCACTCGCAGAACCCGGCAGAAATCGCAACCCAGCGGGAATCGGATTCGAGAAAACCACCCGTTGGACGGCTCCCCGAGTCGTATTCGTGAAGCGAAGTCGATAGTGGACTTCATCGCCCGGTTGCAGCGGCGTGGCGGCGGGTAACGGCCGCATGGCCTGGTCGGTGGCGGCGCCACCGGGGCGAAGTTTGTCTGCTGATACCGAAAGGGTCGACGTGTCTGCTGGCGCCTGCGCGCGCGCGAGTCGCGGAAGGCTCACGGCAACGAGAACCAATAAACAGGCTACAATGCGTTTTTGCATGGGAGTTCATGCTGCGGGGAGTGGCACTCTCACGAGGTCCACGGCAGCGCACCGTCGCGACACCGTCAAGAAGTCTCGACCACCCGCCCGCTTTTCTTGAGTGCTGCCTTGCTCCGAATCGCCCGGTCACGTTCTGGCACGTGATGAGAGCGATCCTATTGTGCCGCCCGCGTGACGATTCGCGCCGGCAATGAACGACGGCCCCGACGATGATCAGTCGGGGCCGTGGTCGTGATGAACGCGCCGAGCGACGCCTCAGAAGCGCGGGAAACCTCGCCGGGTTCCGCCGCCGTTCGCGATCACTCCACCAATCGCTCCACCAATCACGCCACCGAACCCGCCCGTTGTGATGATGCCGCCGCCATTGCGTCGGCCGCCCGCTCGGCGATCGTGCTCCTCGCAGTTGTCCACGCCTGCGCTCGCGCCGCGAATGATCACCCCGATCGCTGTTCCCCAGCCGCCGCCGCGACGAGACGTTCCCTGGGTGGTGCCGCTACCATCCGACGGACCGCGTGACGGCATCTCGGAAATTGTCGGTTGCGCCGACGGGGCCATGACTGCTGCCGGCACCTCGGTGGGCGCAGGCTCACCCTGCTGCGTCACCTCGACCGTTGGCGCAGTACTGGGGTCGAGCTGCGGGATCGCAGCCGTTTCCTGCACCTCGGCGTGCGGTTGCGGACGCGGCGCTGTTCGTCGCGTTGGGATTGCGTCGCGGCGTCCGCGCTGATTGCCACTCGGTGCGTTTGGCGGCGCGCCTCCTTCGATCGCCGACACCACTTGGAGTCGCGGGCGCTGCGCCGTGATCGCCATCTGGAGATCCCGTTCGAGATCTGACGTCATCGCACCCTGCTTCCGATCGCCACCACATCCGCCCACTGCCAACGCCGTGGCCAGCGCGGTTAGAGCAATGGTCGAGCGCCCCCTGTTGGGTTGCATCGCCCAAGCCATTCGGGTCACGCCTGTCTGTCGCACGGCTCCCTCCGGCCCTTCGGCCGCTCATGACGACACCATCCAGCCCTCGCCGGACAGTCCGCCTTAACACCGGTCCAGCAATTGCCAGGCCATCATCGTACGTTGCGTCGTCTAGAGGGGAATCAGGAAACGCTCGTCACGGCAACGTCCTGTTGACAGGACGGCATGGCAAAGAATGTGTCCCCGCAGCGAGACATCCGGTTCAACGCCGTCACACTATTCCCGAGCCCCATGCGACCGCTTCACGTTACCCTGCTTGCGTTGTCCGCTCTCCTCGCCGCGTGCACCGACCCGGTGAAGGTATCGCCCGAAGCGCGCCGCGCCATAGCCGACTCCCTCAGCGTGCTCGTCAGAGGGGCCTACGACTTCTCCAAGCCTGACACGCCTGCCCGTTTGCTGTCACTTTATCCGGACAGTGGTCGGGTGATTTCTGCAGTCGCCGTTCGCGTGACGATCACACGCGACTCGCTGGTCGGCGAGATCCGCGGTTTCTGGCAACGCGTCGGACAGAACATGAAGGGTCCGCAGTTCGTGCTTGGCTCGACGTACGTAGACGTGATCACTCGCGACGCTGCCGTGATGACACTGACGTACAGCATCCCGCATTTGACACCGCGCAACACGGCTCACGTGGTGAGCGGCGCCTGGACGATGCTGTGGCGACGGCAGAACGGGCGCTGGATGATTGTGCAGGAGCATTTGTC
>JANOKE010000471.1:0-1012 GCA_031419135.1 Gemmatimonadaceae bacterium | reverse complement strand
GATCACACCACTGTTCAGCGCGGGCGTGATAGTGGTTTGGCCGGCGTCTGTCGTGGCCGGCACCCGGTGAGAGGCCGCCGTGAGCTGCAACACTGTGGACAGACCACCTTTCCCGCTCGCCACGTTGTACGTCACGGTGATGGTGATCGAATCACCACCGGCAATCGGCGTCGCGTTCAGCGCGGTATTGAGCAATGCGAGCGTCGCGATCGAACTGCCGCCGTTGATCTGGTAACCGGTGACAGTAATGATGCCGCTAACGGAGATGCTCTGGCTGATGGTCGCGGTATCGACGCCGTTACCGGTGTTTTTCACCTTGAACGACAGCGTGGCACCAGTAGCCGGCGACGCGGGCGCGGCCGTGGCGGCCCCGGCGATCACGTCGATGCCGGAGACAAAGCCGACCGTAACGGCGACTGATCCCGTGACCGGTGTGTAGCTGTTACCGTTGGCGTCGGAGAAGGTAACCGTCGCGGTATTGGTGATGACGGTTCCTTCCGGTGTCGGACTCTGAGCGGCGGCGCGCGAGGAGACAAACATCAACAGCGCGCCAAGGCACATGGCGAACCCGTAGCGCGTGAAGCGCACACCGGAGACCTGTTCCTGAGTTGGCGCGGAAACGCGAGACGGAACGCGCGACCAGCCGTGAGGCATGGTCTTCATTGGGTCCCCCGGCGGGCCGTTCCATCAACGGCGAGCAAGCGCGCACGGAATCCCGTGCTGACGCGACCCCGCGGTTGTACCCAGCCTGTCACCGTCCATCGGACATCGGTGATACGGTCGGGGGACGCTGGCCGGCGAACCAATTTGCCGTTTTCGATGACGTCTACCATCGGCTCTGCCGAATAGGTTTTGCCGGCATCTATTGAATATTCAACGCTCACGTCTTCGCGGTCGGCACTCGCAGAACCCAGCAGAAATCGCAGGCCGGCCGGAATCGGATTCGAGAAAACCACCCGTTGGACGGCTCCCCGAGTCGTATTCGTGAAGCGAAGTCGATAGTGGACTTCAT
>JANOKE010000470.1:0-4020 GCA_031419135.1 Gemmatimonadaceae bacterium | reverse complement strand
ACGATCCGCAACTGGTGGGCGCGATCACCGGATTCCGGTTACATGGTCGCGGAACGCGCGAGGCCAATCAGACCATCACCAAGGCACTGCTCGACGAGTTCGGGATTTTCACGTTCTATCGCACGGGACTGGCTAAGGGCGACTGTGTTCGCGTCACTCCGGCGCTCTACAACCGCGCGGGCGATGCGGACAAGCTGGCGGCCGCGATCAAAACGATTGCGGCACGCGGGTAGGCGCACGCAGGGGAAGAGGCGTCTCCCGTCTTCCAGTCTCCCGTCTTCCAGTCTCCAGTCTCCCGTCTTACTTCAACAGTCTCAACACCAGTCGCCGATTTCTTTCGTCTGTGTGGTTTAACCGCGTGAAACCAAAGTCGAGTTGCTCGTACCACGCGAGGAGTCGATCGTTCTTCGGGTCCACCGCGAGAAATGCGCCACCCGCTTGGCGCTGGGCGGTGCGCGCCAGCTTGATCGCGGCCGCGACTAGCGCGGGCCCCAATTGTTGTCCCTGATACGGCGCACCGACACCAAGACGACCGAGCAAATATCCGCCGACTGCGCGGTATGGCACGTTCCCCACGCCGATGATCGCAAGCACTGCAGGGCTGATCGGAACAGAAAGCGGTGAGAGCGTGAAGAACCCTGCAATCTCGCCTGATGACTCCGCGCGCGAGTCAATCGCCACGTGTACGCTCGTCAGTCCGGCCTGTTGCTCGACCAGCGCGCGTGTCTTCAGATACTCGTTGATGTCAGCGCCGCCAGGACGCGGGCCACAGTTGAATCGAGTCACGTTGAGATCCGCCGTCAGCGTGACCAACGGATATGGCGGCGGCGTTGCCACGGATCAGATGCCGAACAGTTCTTCGGCGCGCTGAGTGGCTGCGTTCAGCGCGGGCGTGGTGGGTGCAGGACTGGCGAGCACCCGTAGCAACTCGGCCTGTTCGGGAGCCGAGAGCCGCCACTCTTGGGTTGCCGTGATGTCCTCCGCGACGCGTTCCGCCAACAGCTCCAGCACGTACTCGGACAGCGTTTCACCGCGTGATTTCGCGACAGTTTCCGCGTGTCGCTTGAGCACGTGCGGGATCCGAGCCTCGAAGCGCTCGTCGGCCGGGAGATCGAGATATCCCTGCGCAGCTGGACCAAAAACTTGAGTCTTCGGTTTTGGTGTCATGTACGGACACTGTACGGTTTGCGGTGGCTTGTCAACTATGTCGATGGACGATGATGTGGGACCGCCGGCCACACAAGATCTTGCGTTACAATGTAACGCGTTGCAATGCAATACTTTACCTGGTCAGTTGACACTCGCTCTGAGCTGAGGGACAGGAACCTTCTACCTCCTTGACCGCACCAGCGCCGCCACAATGGCCCGTTCCACGATCGGCCCCATGACTCGGTACCCCGCTTCGTTCGGATGAACCCCGTCGGCTGCAAGCTCAATCGGCAGCCCCTGTCGCCCATCGGCCATCGCTCCATGGAAGTCCGCGTACTCCGCGCCGTGCGACGCCGCATACGTGCGAATCCAGGCATTGAGCGCCACAATCCTGGGTGCCGGCTCAAGCCCCGGTTTCCACGGATAGTCGAACACCGGCAACACTGAGCACAGCACCACGCGCATCCCATTTGCCTGCGCCAACTCGGCCATCGACGCGATGTTGTCCTCGATCATTTCTACAGTCGAGGGGCCCGTATTCCCGGCGATGTCGTTCGTACCCGCGAGTATCACCACCACGCGTGGCTTGAGCGCGATCACATCCTGCCGGAATCGCACCAGCATCTGCGGCGTGGTTTGTCCGCTGATCCCGCGACCGATGTACGGCTTGCCAGGAAACAGCGTGGCGAAGCGAGGCGCCCATCCTTCCGTGATGGAATTGCCCATGAACACCACCCGCTGCTCACCGGTGGCAGGCGGTGCGAGTTCAGCGTTGGCCTGGCGGTAGCGTTGAAGGGCCGGCCAGTCTGGCGACTGGGTTTGGGCCGCGGCTCCCGCCGTCGTACCCCCACTGAGTGTGGCGGCCAAGAGGAGAAAACGCAAAACAGACATGAGCGTTGGATTGAGGTGACTCGATATCATACCGCTTGCACACACATCACTCAATGCATTGCACTCAGTGTGACCTTCGCGGAACTACCGCCGAGCCTTGCCCTGTGCGTCCCGGTTCCGCGACCGCATCTCGTTCACATGCACCGATTCCTTGAGCTCCCTGACACTCATGTGCACCATCCCAAACGTCTCCACTTGGGCCTGCAGTGCCCGCCACAACCGGTCCAACTCCGCGTCATCGTGCGCGTAGTCACGAATACGCCTTGCAGTCGCTTCCAGCACAGAGCGCGCCCGTCGGAAATCGTCCTCGCGGTTGGCCTCGGTTGCCGCAGCCCGAGCCCGCGCGGCGTACAGCATCGCCACTTCTCGATCCACCGCGCGGTCGCGCGGCTGAGCGTCATTCATCGCGTGCGTGGCGTACCGCCAGGACAGCTCCTCTTCCGCTACGTCCGGGCCAGCAATGCTCACCCGCACGCGCGTCGTCGCACCCTCGCGATCTTCCGGAAAGGTGAGTCGCACTACCAGTGAGAGCTCCTGTCCCGACACCACATCACCCAACTGCACTCGCAGCGTGTTGTCACCCACCACCGGCGAACTGCGATAGCGATTCAACAGCTCGCACTCGGCGCCCGGCGGCAGCGCGATCTGCACCATCGCGTCGCGAAGCACCACTTCCAGCGCCTCACCCAGCTCGCTGGTCAGCAAGTCGGGAATCTGCGGCGGCGTTTCGATGAAGTAGAACTGACCGCCACTCTCGTGCGCGATCTCGCGCAGCAGGCGCTCATCAAAATCATCGCCCACACCAAACGTGCTGGTCGCAATGCCACGCTGCTGCAGATCGCTCGCCGCCGCTACCAGTGCCGACGGTTCGGTGATACCGGCGTTCGCCAAACCATCGGTCAACAGCAATACGCGATTGACTCTCTCTCTGGACAAAGGCTCAAGCATCTGCGACGCCGCACTTATCCACCCCGCATACAGATCGGTCCCGCCACGCGGTCCAATGTCGGACAGACGCTGCAGTGCCATCCGCTTCGCGTCTTCCGTGGCCAGTGTCGAGGGGGCGAGCACATCCACCGCCGTGTCGTACACAACCAGTGTGAATCGATCCTGCGGTCGCAGCAGGCGCAGCGACTGCGCAACCGCCTCGGCCGCCAACGCAAACTTGCGCGCGCCGTCCATCGATCCGGATCGGTCGAGCACGATGCCGACGTGAATGGGCAGACGCCCGTCACGCGTCGGCGCGATGGGCGCGCTCAGCGAAATCATGAGGTACCGTGTGCTCCGCGCTGTGGCGCGCAGGAGGGTGCGATCGGTACGCAGGGACATTTTCATGCTGTTCCTCCGCCAAGGGTGGGACCGGGCGACGGGTCGCGCGTTCGGTCCTGCGAAGGTTACCGGAAGGGTCCGACAGTCACCGTCAGTCCCCTGCCATGGCCCTCAATCGCGTTGCCATCACGGCGCGCATCTCAGGCGGTCCGACCACTTCGGCCTCCGGTCCATACTGCAGCACGTGACGCACGGCCCACGACTCGTCAGCGACGGGATGCTCCAGCGTCAGACTGCCATCGCCTGCCAGCGTCGCCCCCTCTCGCTCGGCCACCCAGCGGGCAATGCGCGGTGAATAGTGCACCGTCATTGAGCGCGTCGTGTCCGAGGCAAATGCGCGACCCGATTCCATTACGCGATCCACCACGGTGCCGTCCGGCTCAAAGCCCTCGTCCAACACCGTCACCTGTTCGATGCGATCGAGGCGGAAGTGGCGCAGCGCGCCATCGTCACCCACGGTGACTACGTACCACATGTGTTCGGCATGGACGATGGCATGCGGGCACACGCGTCGATCGACACTCTCCGTCGCTCCGCCAGCACGGTAGCGCAGCATCACCGCATGACGCTCGCGCACCGCGGCGCGCAGTATCGACAGGTACTCGGCGTTTCCCGTGTCGGCCAGCGATGCATGGCGCAGGTCGTCGTAGC
>JANOKE010000469.1:0-6217 GCA_031419135.1 Gemmatimonadaceae bacterium | reverse complement strand
GTGGACGGCCGGGCTGAACTTGTGGCGAAACTTGCGGGCCTTGTGCAAGGGCCGGTCGCGGCCGCCCCTGATGCGGAGTTGATCCTGTACGCGTACCGGGCGTGGGGCGAGGAGTGCGTCGATCATCTGATCGGTGACTTTGCCTTTGCGGTATGGGACGGTTCGCTAAAAAAACTGTTCTGCGCCCGTGATCAGATGGGCATCAAGCCACTGTTCTACGCTGAAGCGGGCAACTGTCTGCTTGTGGGCAACACGATTGATGGGTTGCGATGTCATCCTGGCGTGGGAGACACGTTGGACGACGTGGCAATCGCAGACTTTCTCATCTTTGAGGAACTCATGGATTCGACAAGCACTTGCTTCGGGTCCGTTCGTCGTCTGCGGCCGGGGCATTTACTTGTGTGTGTTGATCGCATTGCGCGAACTCGGCGTTATTGGTCGTTGCCGATCGACGAACCGGTTCACCGCGCACGGTACGAAGACTTTGTGGAAGAGCTGCAGAGGCTGCTTGGTCGCGCGGTTGAAGATCGCTTACGAACGAATCACATTGCGGTCTCCATGAGCGGCGGACTCGACTCGTCGTCGGTTGCGGCACTCGCCCGGGTCCTTCTACCGAAGGGCGAGATTCGCGCGTACACAATGGTGTATGAGGGCCTGATCAAGCACGACGAGCGACCCTACGTCGAACGCGTACGCGATCACCTGGGAATTCAAGTCAGCTTTCGGAACGCCGACGCATTCGAGTTATACCCGCAGACGCCGCAGTCTCGCGTGAGCCCTCACCAGCCCTCGGACGACGCGTGCTGGATACAAGCGCGGGAGGAATACTCCCGAGTTGCTGCTCATAGTCGCGTGATGCTCACCGGATATGGTGGAGATGCCGGTTTCCTTCCGTGGCCCACGGACTTTCTCAATTCAGTTTGTCGACTGCATCTGTGGCCCATTGCCAGTGCACTGACGCAACATTTGCTGAGACACGGGCGCTGTCCGCCCATCGGCATTCGAAGTGTTCTGAGGCGCCGCTTTCGGCAGAAGGAAGCCTTGCCGACGATTCCAGAATACGTTGTACCTGAGTTGGCGGCACGAGTAAATGTTGCTGAGCGACAAGAGCTGCGCACACTGCAGCGGCTGCCGCGGCATCCGCATCGTGAGTCGGCCTACGAGAGTCTGAGCGGAGACTATTGGTGCGGGATCACCGAGAGTTACGATGCAGGGGCAACAGGCGTGTCGATCGACGTTCGGCACCCATTCCTGGATATTCGGCTACTCCGATTCTTGCTTGCTGTGCCAACCTTTCCTTATTGCGGTAACAAGCAGTTGTTGCGATCGGCAATCCGGGAACACTTGCCCCGAGAGGTTGTTCAGCGTCCGAAAGCTCCGCTGAGCAGTAGTCCGGTTTTAGCGATGTTTCGGCGAGGTCAGGCGAGTTTTCTTCGGGGTTTCATCGCGGCCCCGGAACTCGCACGATTCGTGCATACTGAAAGGCTACTGCATGCGACCGAGGAAACCGTCAGCGATGACGGCTTGTGGAAAGCGATCAGGCCTTATGGTCTCGATCAGTGGTTGAAGGGAGTGGGGGCAACGCCTACAGTTTCCAAGTCTTCGGTCTGCAGGCGCTCGGCGTCCTCCCAGCTCGAGCAGTATCACATTTCAGATTAGGAGTGGGATATGCAGGACACGAACAGCGTACCAAGAAAGCCGTATCAGACACCCTCATTGACCGTGCTCGGCAATGTTCGGGAAGTGACTAGAGCTACCAACAGTATGGGACAGCTAGATGGCGGCTCTACGGGCGGCAAGACAAAGACAGGAACATGACGGGCGCAATTCGAATACGAAAAGGTATCGACGCGCCGGAGGCGTCGCCCTGCGACTGGAGATAGCCTGTTCGATCACTTTATCTCTGGTCTCCGCGTCCGTTCTGACCGCCGAATTCCGCGCACTGTGGACATCCCCGTGAACGATCAAGCGGATGTGTATGTGCACTTCGGGCTGCTCCCCGAGTGGTACATCAACGGCACAGTGGTCAAACGGGAGTCATGGCCGGACGACCGTACGGATGTCGGCGTGTCACACGGTATCGGCCAATGGACGCTCCTGGGCGGCTGTTATCGGGAGGTTGCCTTTGAAGACGGCACCAGGTTTGTCATAGACCAGAGCGCGACTGAAGTCTGGGCGGTATGGCCTGAGCCGCTCACCTTCGAAGACGCCGTCGTCTATTTTCTCGGGCCTGTGCTCGGGCTCATGCTTCGAAGCCGAGGCATTCAGTGTTTGCACGCGAGCGCGTCGGTGCTGAATGGCTATGCGTTCGCTGTTGTTGGAGAGGCCGGTCGCGGAAAGTCCACGACTGCCGCCCGGTTCGCGCTTCGCGGGTTCACCATATTGTCTGATGACATCGTCGCGCTTCGTGAGGAGGGTTCGGGCTTTGCCGTCCTGCCTTCGTATCCGCAGATCAAGCTGTGGTCCGACTCAGCGGCGGCGCTCTTCGGCTCGGCGGCCGCAATAGAACGGATCAGCCCCACGCATACAGACTGGGACAAGCGCGCACTGGATCTTTCGACCAAGGAGTTCACGTTCGCGACCGACACCGTTCCATTGGCTGCCGCCTATGTGCTCGGTCCGCGAGTGGCAAGTTTGCCCGCACCAGGGGTGCAAGGGCTGGTCGCACGTGAGGGAATGTCAGCTTTGCTGGCGAATATGGGAGGTGTCCTCTTTCCGACCATCGTTGGCCGAGCCAGGGCTTTTGAGGTGGCGGCAAGACTGGCTTCTACGATTCCCATTCGGTCAGTCACACTTCCCGCCGATTTGAATCGCGTGGACGCGCTATGTGACATGATTGTGGAAGATTTCGCGACAATCGTGCGGACGAGGGACCAGTGATGTACAGTCTTGCCGACTACGGGAGCATGGTCGCCGATGAGGTGCGAATGCAAGCCTACGAGCATGCGCTTCGCGATGTTGTTACGGAAGGATGCACTGTTCTCGATATCGGAACCGGTCTGGGTGTAACCGCTGTGCTTGCCGCCAGACTCGGCGCCGGAAGGGTATTCGCGATCGAGCCGGATGACGTGATTGACGTCGCGCGCGAACTGGCAGCGCGGAACGGCTGCGCCGAGAAAATCGAGTTTATCGAAGGACTTTCGACGCAGATAGAGCTCCCTTGCAGAGCAGACGTGATTGTGTCGGACCTCCGAGGCGTGCTGCCGCTTTTCGCGCGCCACATCCCCTCGATCGTTGATGCCCGTGAGCGGCACCTTGCACCCGGTGGTACACTGATTCCTCAGTGTGATACAGTATGGGTATCTCTCGTCGACGCGCCGGACGCATACGAGACCTTTGGTTCACGCTGGGATGGTTCTGCGTTAGGAGTAGACCTCATCGACGCGCGCGCCCGCGCGACCAATACGTGGTGCAAGCGGCGGTTTCGTCCTGAACAATTGCTCGTGCCGGAGCAACAATGGGCCGCCCTCGACTATCGCTCGATCCGCGATCCCAATGTCAGGAATACCTTGTCCTGGACTGCTGGGCGCGCGGGGATCGCCCATGGAATTTGCGCGTGGTTTGACACTGTTCTCGCTCCCGGCGTCCAGTTTTCAAACGCACCTGATCGGCCGAAGGCCATTTATGGTCAGGCATTCTTTCCCTTTAGCGATCCGGTTGAGGTGGCAGCGGGCGATGAAATTTTGGTGGACCTTCGCGCACACCTATTGCACGACGACTATCTCTGGATCTGGAAGACCGCAATCGCCAGCGGGAATACAGGACGAACGAAAGCAAGCTTTCGACAATCCTCGCTGCGAGACACCATTCGCTCGGTAGCGGAGCTGCGCAAAGCAGCCGAAACGCACATTCCCGTGATGAGTGAGGACGGAGCGGTCGACAAAATGATTCTTGAATTGATGAAGGGCGAGCTGACGGTTGGCGATATCGCGCACCGGGTTGTGCAACACTACCCGCAGGATTTTCCCAATTGGATGGATGCACTGGCGCGGGTGGGCGCACTGTCGCGCAAGTACAGCGCGTAGTCGCGTAACCAACGTGGGACTTCTCCAGCAGGTGAGTCCATCGGAACGGTGCCTGACTGTGCTTTGCGCCAAGTGCCAACATACGAACAAATCGCTCGCGCCAGGCGGGTTGAGTCAAACGTCGATTGATTGGAATTGTGTACGGCGCCTCGCTGAACGCCAGGGAGTTTCGACGCTTGTCTGGCGGGCGCTCACTACAAGGCGTCCCGATGGTGCTCCTCCAGACGTATTGGCTGCACTTCGTCTTCGCTCCCACACGATCGCCGCGAACAATTTGCTGCTTATCCTGGATCTCACGCAGATTCTCTTCCTCTTCGCCGCGAACGGTATCGACGTGCTGCCGTGGAAAGGTCCAGCGCTGGCTGCTGAGGTGTACGGGGACCCAGGGCTGCGCGAGTTTCGCGACCTCGATCTACTCGTTGCCGAGGCTGACGTTGTAGCGGCGCGAAAGCTCCTCGAGTCGATTGGGTACAAGCGTGCATACGATGCTTCGCAATCGCAGGACCGCCTGCTTCACCGCTATGGTCACGAGGAACAACTGGTCCGTGACGGCCAACTGGTAGAGTTGCACTGGGCGATTGCAAAACGAGTTCATGCCGTGCCATTCGACTTCAAGTCTCTGTGGGCGCGTCGACGCATGGTCAAAGTCGGTCCCTATTCCGTGCCGACGCTCGGACCCGAAGACCTTTTTCTCACGCTCTGCGTGCATGGCACATCGCACGCGTGGCAGCGACTTATTTGGGTGTGCGATATTGCCGAATTGCTACGTAGGCGACCGGATATGGACTGGGACCTCCTCCTGAGCGAAACGCGCCGCCTGAACTGTGGCCGGATGCTGCGCGTGGCACTCGCGCTGGCCGACGGGTTGCTGGATGCGCCGTTGCCACTCGAAGTGCGCAAGCACGTGGAGGCTGATGAAACGGCCGTGCGGCTGGCCACCGAGTTGAGTGCCAGTATGTTCCGCGAGGAGCGCGCCCGAGCAACGTTTGTGTCCTTCCACTTGGGAATCCGGGAGACGCTGCGCGCCAAACTGGCCTTTGCTGCACGTGCGCTTTTGCAACTCGCACCTGAGGACTGGACGACCGTCTCGCTGCCTGATTTCGCCTTTCCGTTGTATTACATCGTCCGTCCAATCCGACTGATGAAAGCGTACGGTGTTCCGTTCCTGTTACAGCGTCACTGAGATGCAGAGCATCGCGGCACATGCAGACTCCCGCTCAGAGGCAGTCGGGTTCGTCACGGCGCTCTTTGCAGTGAAGGGCCGGTTGGTCGAGAGTCTCGTGCTCACGCTCGCCCTCGGACTCACCGAGTGGGTAGGATTGCTATTGCTGGTCCCGCTTCTGGCACTTGTCGGGCTTCGTGACGGCGACGGCGTGGTGAGCCACATTGCTGATCGCGTTGCGACTGCGCTCGCAACGACAGGCGTCAACCCAACGCTGCCTGCCGTTCTTGTGCTATTCCTTGCCCTCGTGACCGGGCGCGCACTGCTCCAGCGGCGTGACACCATTGTGGCGACTGCACTCGAGCAAGAGTTTGGCTTGCAGTTGCGCATGCGACTCTACAGTGCCATCTCGCGCACGCGATGGGCGTATTTTGCAAGACAACGAACCGCCGATTTCACGCATGCGCTGACGTCGGAACTCGACCGCGTGGGTCTGGCAACATCGCAGCTGCTCCGTCTGATTGGGCAGGTGGGGGTCGGAGTTGCCTACGTCGCCATCGCCGTGCGGATTTCTCCCGCAATGAGCGCTCTCGCTGCCCTGGTTGGCGCGCTGATTGTACTGCTGCTGCGAGGGTGGAACGCGCGCGCGCGCTCATTTGGCGAGCGACTCAGCGAAACCAACGCCGATGTGTTCTCGGCGGTTCAGGAGCACTTGAGCGGTCTCAAGACGGCGCGAAGCTACGGTGCCGAGGAGCGGAACGCACAGATTTTCTCGACACTTGCGGAACGACTGTCAGAATCGAACGTGAACGCTACTCGCGGCTACGCGAACTCATCGGCGCTGTTCGCGGTGGGATCTGCCACGATGCTTGGCCTGTTCGTCTGGATTGCGGTTTCGATACTCATGTTGCCAACGACGGCAGTGTTGCTGCTCTTGCTCGTATTTTCCCGGCTGATTCCACGATTCTCGTCGGCGCTGAGCGGCTATCAGTTTTTCGCCGCGGCCCTCCCGTCGTACGGCAACATCATG
>JANOKE010000468.1:0-1375 GCA_031419135.1 Gemmatimonadaceae bacterium | reverse complement strand
GCGTTTGGCACAAACTCGGGTATCCAGCCGCTCACGTCGCAGGTGTATCGTGCGAAGCCGATTGAAGCGGCGGGCTACGTGCAAAGCATCATCGAGTACGACTTCATCACCATCAAGCTGGGTGGCCGTTTCGACTACGGCCGCGCCGTAGGGCTGGGGTTCACCAACCCGTTCAATCCGTCCAACGGCACCACCGCGCGCGAGATCTGTGACGGGGCGTCGGTAGGAGGCCGGAAGATGCTGAATGCACAAGGCCAGCCATACGGGGTAGCGGGGTGCGCCGCCGGCGCCATCAACCCGAAATCGCAGCGTTCGATTCTTCTGGATACCGCGGCGGCCATCGCGCAACTGGACGACTTCACCGAAGCGAAGGCGCGCACGGCGTTCAGCCCGCGTGTTGCCATCGCCTTCCCGCTTACTGAGAAGTCGCAGGTGTTCTTCAACGCGGGCCGCTACACCATGGTGCCGCTGTACGGCAACGGTTATCGCAACACGGGTATCGGTACCGTAGCGGGGCCAGGCGACGCGTACTGCGGCGTAGCGGCGGTCAAGCCGGGCACCAGGGAGTGCGTGCCAAACATCTCGACCGACAATCCCGCGTTCGTGGGCAACCCTGGCCTGCTGTTGGAACAGGCCAAGCAATATGAAGTGGGCTATCAGACGGAGCTGGGCCGGAATTATTCCATTCAGGTGGCGGTGTTCAACCGCTCTGAGACGGGTCTTTCGGGACTCCGCCCGAGCCGTTCCACCCAAGACATCGGCTCCACGTACGACGGTTCGCTGCCGTCGTACACGGTACTGGTGAACGGCGACTTCCTGTCGTCACGCGGCATGGAAATGCAGTTCCGTCGCCGTTTGGCCGACCGTTGGGGCTATGATGTGAACTTGGGCTTGTCCCGCGCGACGACCAACTCCCGTCCGCCCGACCGCGCCAACGAAGTGCAGCGCACCGAGCCGTCCATCAATCAACAGCTGATCGAAACCGTCGCCGATATCGACCAGACGTACCGGGTGAACACCACGTTCTTCGTGCAGGTGCGTGAAGATATCCCCACGCTGCCACTCAACGCTGGCAGGCTGCTCCGCAATGCGCGCGCCACCGTCACGTTCAATCGCACCGCCGGCCTTCCCTACACACCGGTTCGCGCCAATTCGTTCGGCAACGTGAATGCTGCTGCGGCCTCGTCCGACATCAACGCGGGACGTCAGCCAGCGATATCGAGTTTCAATCTCCTGCTGGACAAGGGATTCCGCATTGGTTCGGTGCGGTACTCTGGTTTCCTGCGGGTGGACAACCTGTTCGACCGGATCAACTGTGTGCAGGTGTTCGTGAACACCGGCACCTGCGACAGCGGACTGCGCGACTTCGGCAACC
>JANOKE010000467.1:0-3230 GCA_031419135.1 Gemmatimonadaceae bacterium | reverse complement strand
CGCGATCAGCGAGGTCGGCGCCGATCTTGCAGAGCGGGACGATGTCCCACGCATCGGACAGCGCGGCGTCGAGTCCGGACAACGAGTAGGTAATGCCGCCCCACTCCTCGACTGGCACGGCGCGACGATCGCGCCCATGGATGACGTCCCAGACGAAGGAGCCGATAACGCCGAGGCGTTTGCGCGACGCGGGTGCCGACAACGACGGCACGCTGGTCGACGGGTTCGTCATATCGCGTCAGTGGGACGTTGCGCCGTGCTGAGCGATGAATGTCGCGACCGCGCCAACCACGCCGGCCGTACCGGGGAGCGTCCCCGGCACAATACGACAGGCATCCACCGCCGGCTTGAAGGCGCGTCGACGAACCTCGGCGCGCAGCGGTCCAAACAGCGCTTCGCCGGCCTGCGTGACGCCGCCCGCGATCACCACCACGTCTGGATTGAAAATATTCAGCAGATTCGCGAGACCGGTGCCGAGAAAGCGCGCCGTGTCGCGAACCACCTCGGTTGCCACCGCGTCGCCCTGCGCCGCCGCCTCGTAGACGGTGGCCGCCGTGATACGGGACACATCCCCGCCCACCAGGTCCGGAAGAATAGAAACCTGATCGTACGACAGCGCTTCGCGAGCCCGCTCGGCGATCGCAGTGCCCGAGGCGTACGCTTCAAGGCACCCGTAGTTGCCACATCCGCAACGACGCCCGGTCTGATCAATGGTGGTGTGACCGATCTCACCCGCCATGTCGCTCGACCCGTGATACAGCTTGCCGTCAAGTATGAGGCCGCCACCGATGCCCGTGCCAATCGTCACACCGATCACGTTGCGTCCGCCTTTCGCCGCGCCAATCCACCATTCGCCGTAGGTGGCGCAATTCGCGTCGTTGTCGAGGGCAGCCGGCAGCCCGGTCAACGCGGTGATGCGGTCGCGAAGGGGCACCATGCGCCAGCCCAGATTCGGGGCCACCAGCACCATGCCCGCCTCGCGATCGAGCGGTCCGGGCGCCCCGATCCCCACGCCGCGAAAGGCGTCACGCGTGACACCGGTTTCACGCATCGTGATCTCCACCGTTTCGTTCACCATATGCGCCATCCGCGTGATAACCGCATCACTGCCTTCGGCGGCTCGGGTGGGTTCAGAGCGCAAGCCGTGCTGCTGTGAGCCATCGGCCGACATCGCGCAAACAACGATGTTGGTGCCGCCAAGGTCGACGCCAACGATGAATTGAGAGTGAGGCATGGCGGATAAGATAATGGGGTCGCCCGAAGCGGCCATCGGACTCAGGCCGCTGGTCCGCCGTGGCCTACTCGCCGAGGAGCGGCAGGGCCACGTCCACCACCGTTGCTGCCGTGATCGCGCGCATGCACTGCCAATGACCCAGTGGGCACTGCTGTGGCCCGTGCGCGCCACAAGGTCGGCAAGCGAGCGCTTCCCGTTCAACCACGCGACGTACCTCTGCCAACGGTCCGAAACCGAATGCCGGCACCGTTGGGCCGAACAGGGCAATCGTTGGCGTGTTCATGGCAGACGCCAGATGCAGCGGTGCGGAATCATTTGTCACGAGCACGCGCGCCCGAGCGATGAGCGCCGCCGAGCCAAGCAACGACAGTCGGCCCGTGGCATCGACAACAGGACGTCCGCCGCGTGACGCGACCGCCGCCGCAATCGCCGCGGCCAACGGGCCGTCGGTGACCGCACCAAGGATCACCAGGCGCGCCGGAATCACGGTGACGCGTTCAGTCAACGCCACGGCGAGGGCGTCGTACGATGGCCAACGTTTCGTGGCCCAGACGCTTCCCGGAGCAAGCGCGATGATCTGCTCCTCGCTGGTGACACCGTAGGACACCAGCAGCGCATCGACCTGCGCGTGATCGCCCGTTCCCGGATGCAGCGTCGGGCGCAGCAGGGGCGGGCGCTCCACCGTGTCTGCCGGCGACGCCAGTTGCCAGAGACGTTGTGTGTGATGCAACGCGCGTTCGAACGGAACTTGTCGGGAATAGAGCACGCGACCGGGCGACGTGTTGAATCCGATCCGCTCCGGAATACCGGCCAAACGCGCGATCGCTGCCGTGCGCAGCGAACCCTGCGCCAGGTACGCCGCCTGCGCGCCGAGGGCTCTCGCAGCCCGGGCCACGCGCCGAACACCACCCAGCCCGCGATCCGCACCACGTTTGTCGAACACAATCACCGACGCGACCGCCGGATGATTGGCCAGAATTCCCGCATTCTCCGGTGTCGCCACCACATGAACCGCCCCCCTCGCCGCCAATCGTTCGATCAGCGGCGTGGTGAGAATCATGTCGCCGAGAAATGACGTTTGAACGACAAGCAAGTAGGCAGCCGGAAGTCAGTAGTCGGAAGTACGTTTACTGCAGTATGAAGTACGCTCTACTGCAGTAAGGAGTACTCTCTACTGCAGTAAGGAGTACTCTCTACTGCAGTAAGGAGTACTCTCTACTGCAGTAAAAAGTACTCACTACTGCAGTAAGGAGTACTCACTACTGCAGTAAAAAGTACTCCGTACTGCAGTTCCAAGTACTCCCGACTACCGACTTCCTACTGCCTACTAAGTTGACTAGGTCGCGATCGACCTAGTCAACTTGCAATACCGCCAGAAACGCTTCCTGGGGAATCTCCACGCTGCCCACTTGCTTCATGCGCTTCTTACCTTCTTTTTGCTTTTCCAGCAGCTTGCGTTTGCGCGAGATATCGCCGCCATAGCATTTGGCCAGGACGTCCTTGCGCAACGGCTTCACTGTTTCCCGTGCAATGACCTTTTGTCCAATCGTCGCCTGAATGGCCACCTCAAACAGCTGCCGAGGAATGAGCTCGCGCAGCTTCTCGGCAACCTTGCGCCCCCACTCGTAGGCCTTGTCCTTGTGCACGATCACCGAGAAGGCATCAATCGCATCGCCGTTGATCAGCATGTCCAGGCGCACCAGATCGCTCGCCCGGTACTCCAGAATTTCGTAGTCAAGGGAGGCGTACCCGCGACTGACTGTCTTCATCTTGTCGAAGAAGTCGAGAATGATCTCGCCCAACGGAAATTCCCAGTCGAACTCGACGCGCTGCTGATCCAGGTACGTCATGTTCTTGTAGACGCCGCGTCGCTCGGTGCCGAGGGTCATGATCGGACCGATGTACTCGGCCGGCGCCATGATGCGCGCCTTCACATACGGCTCCTCGATGCGCTCGATCACCGCGGTGTTCGGCATGAGCGCCGGATTCTCCACGA
>JANOKE010000466.1:0-1824 GCA_031419135.1 Gemmatimonadaceae bacterium | reverse complement strand
CGTCACCACGCGCATCCGGCCGTGATCGTGGCCAGCCCGTGCTCGGGGCACGGCTTCAAATTCGCCAGCGTCATTGGTGAGATGCTGGCCGACTTGGCGACCGATGGCGAGCCGGCGTTCGATCTGTCGCTCTTCGCGCTGGAGCGCTTCGGGCAGTCGCCGCGGAGCTAGGTACCCCGACGGCCGCCGTTCTTGGACTTTGTCGGCGCCTTCGACGGCTGACGGGGATTTGGCTGCGGTGCTCGCTCGGCGGTTGGTGCCGACTTGGCACCAGGCAGCGGCTTGGTGCGCGAAAAGTCCGGGATGGCGTTGTGCTTATTCTTCTTCATGTGGTCAAAGATAACGCCGAAGGGGTCTGAGCAACTCAAGGGAAGCTGAGCGCGCGCCAGATATCGGCGAACGCCGGCGCTGCCAGGGCCACCTTGGGCGTATTCACATCAACACGACCACGTTGTGATTGGGGCTGAGCGTCAGCAGCCGATTGGCCGGTGGGGCGGAGGTAATGAATCGCTGGGACGCGCCAAAGGGAGGCGGTGCATCTTCGACGTTCACGGCAGCACCGGACATGCCAATCGCCGTCCACACCGCGAGCGCAGTGCCGGGTGACACCAGCTCGTCAAAGGTGGAGATGAACCCAAACAGGCGATTGGTTGGCGTGGCATACGGCCGCGTGACCCAAGGCGCCACTGCGGTTCCGCCGGGTAGTCCGTCACCGAACGAGGCGTATGCCGTGGCGCGATAGACGGCATACCGCTGCGCAATAAACAGCGCGTGACCTCCGCCTTGCGAGTGACCGGCAATGGAGACGCTTCCCCAGACAACCGCCGTATCCCCATGGAGAAATTGCCCCCAATCGCCGGTGGGTTCGGTGCTCCGCATGAAGCGTATCAGCCGCACAATGCGATTCTCGATGCTGTTCGGTCGGCTAACGGTCACCTGTGCCGAAGTGGCTTCACCGGTGAGAATTTCCAGCCGAGTGTCGCCATAGCAGGTGGTGGGTTGCGTGGCGCAGAGCGTGCCAACGGCATCGTCGTTCGGGTATGAAATACCGATCGCGTGGTAGCCAACACGCGCCGCCTGCGCCAAAATCAATTGATAGTGCTGCGCAACGGCGTTGGTGCCCGGCAGGAAGATGAACAGGCGGCCGGTACCGGTGACGGCGGTGGCGCGGAACACGAAATGGCTGTCGAGGCGCTGGGTGATGCAGTTGTCTGTGCTGCGGGGCAAGATGGCCCAGGTCGTCAGTCCGGCCGTCACCGAGCTGCGAACGCCAACACCCAACGTCGCGACGCAAGGATCGGTCGATGGCGCCGTGGCGTCGGCCGGGCCCGTGCCTCCGCATACCGCGAGGGCGGTCGAGGCGAACAGCAGCGTGAGGAGCGGGGCAATTCGCATGGGAAAAGGAAGGGTAGCCACCCGGTGCCATCTGCCCAAATCGATGATTGTGCCGTACTCTTGATTGAGTCTTGGTGCTTCGGCCAGGGCAGGCACGACTACTCTCCGGACTGGAAACGATGCGACACGCACTCATGTACGTTGGTGGTTTCGAGCGCAACTTCAAGAATCTGACGACGGCCGCGACGACGTTCGAAGGGAGTGACGGCAAGTCGCATCAATATCCGGCTTGGCCGTCGAGTGCGAACGGCCTGCGCATCAGTTACATGGAAAAGTCCGGCAAGAAGTTCGTAGCCGTGCGCGTGGCCGATGGCACCAACGATGTGGTGCTGCAGAACGAACTGGTGATGGTACCCGGCGAGCACTTCGGGTTTGGCCTGCATCTGAGCGGCGAGCCCACCAACGTCGAGGACAACATCGCCATCATGA
>JANOKE010000465.1:0-2142 GCA_031419135.1 Gemmatimonadaceae bacterium | reverse complement strand
GCCTGCGCGGCCCCCCGCAGATCAGCGATCGCCAGCTTGGCATGGACCAGCGCCTCGCGCATCGACACCGTCACCCGACGCCGTTCTTCGGGCGCCAAGCGATCGGAAAAACCGCGCAGTGAATCGCGTAATTGTTCGAACATCGGTCAAAGTTCGCGGCCCGAGCGACGAGGGGCAACTCCCTCCTCCATACTCCTATTCCTAATGTATCCGTCCGGATTTCCCATGTTTTGGTAGCGGCGCGCGGTTGCGATTCTTCTTTCCTTCTGCGGTTTACACGGCGAGCGAGAGGAGAGAGCGATGGACAAGGTGGATGGAGACGTGCAGCGGATCGCGAAGCAGCGGATCTGGAGCGAGGTTGAGGGGAAGCGCATAGTGGCGGCGTGGCGCCGGAGTGGCGTGTCCCGTGCCGCGTTCGGACGGCGCTTCGGAATCCCGGTGCACCGGCTGTACTATTGGCTCACGAAGGGGGGACCGCGCAGGCCGCCGGTGACCGAGCGCGGACCGGTGCAGTTCCATCCCGTGCGCGTGCTGCTGGAGCGGCTCGACGCGGGGAGCACCGCACCCATCGAGATTCGCGTGATCCGCGTGCCGCGCGGCGTGGCGCCGGAGGAGTTGCGCGCGGTGCTGGCCGCGCTCGAGCCCCACGGTTGCGATGTTCACGCTGTCGGCGGCGGTCCGGATCTACGTGGCTGCAGCGCCGTGTGACTTGCGACGCGGCTGTTATGGATTGTCCGCGCTCACGCGGAGCGTGATCGGCACAGATCCCATGAGCGGCCATCTCTTTGTGTTCCTCAATCGGAGACGAGACCGGACCCAAGATTCTGGCATGGGACCGAACAGGATTTTTGGTGGTCTACAACTAACCGTCTTCACACTGCACCTCCTCCCGTTCGATGTGAGGGTTCTGACGCCGTCGTCTTGGTCACCGCGCGATCGGTGCGCCGGTCCCATCGACTGCTATGCTTGCGCGGCGGATTCGGTCCGGGTCCTCGTACAGGTACGCGTGGGGTCCCACTAACCGCTGGACCACCCGCGCTTTGAATGCGGGACTGTATGATGTCATCATGCCCTCACCTACACCCCCTACGGTGTTGTTCAGAGTACCGATGACAGGGCACCGGTCATGCGACAACTATCCTGACACAGGGGGGGCGGTGAAACGCGCCTCGCTCCGCCCGCGTCGCGCGGATCCGCCGGGACGAAGGCCCTGTGCGTTGAGCAGGTCGGCGATCTCGGAGTAGATATGGTGGTCGAGGAGCTGGTCGACGAGTGCCACAATCTTCCCCGGCGTCTTCACTTGTTGAGCGGAGGACTGCGGGTTGCGCGCGGTGAGCGTCTCGGTCCGGTCGCCCTTGAAGCGGACGCGGATCTTGATGATCCCTTCTGCCGGAAGTTTGAGTGGCGTCCTCGATGATGTGGGCGAGCAGGCGTTTGCGCTCGCGGTTCACCGTGTGCGGATCCGCCCAGAGCGTCTGGAAGTCCGTCGTCATCGCGACGAGGCGTTCGCGGAGCGCGTCGTCGAGCAGGCGCTGGTCCTGCTGGTGCCCGCGCTCCCGGTCCTCCCGTGCCGTGGCCACGGCGGAGCGTGTCGTTCCACGCGGCCTCGAGTGTATCCGCGACCAGGCGATTGCGTGGGTCGACCAGCATGAAGCGTCGCTGCGCGAGATCGGCGTCGATCTGGGATCGCTCGATCGCGCGACACCGCAGCTGATCCGCCTCCTCATGCCGCACGTCGATCTCGCGGCGGATCTCGAGCGCCAGCTCGACGGCGGCGGGCGTCATCTGTGCGGCGACCAGCGCCCCGACCGCCTCGTCGATGGGCGGCCCCGCAATCGACTGGCAGTGCGGCTCGGCGCGACTGCCCTGCGCACGGTCGCAGACGTACCAGGCCTCCAGCCGTCCGCGCCGCGCCGCGTATCGGACGCGGAGGTGTCGGCCGCATCGCCCGCACACCGCGCGGCCCTGCAGCAGCGCCGTGCCCTCGCGCCGAAGCACGGGTCCTGGCTCAACCTCGTCGAGACCTTCTTCTCGAATCTGGCGCACGCGCCTCCACGGCATTCGGGCGGACTCGCCAGACGAGTTGGCGGCCCGCATCGTGCAGCATCTCGACGCGCTCAATGAGGACCCCGTCGTCTTCAC
>JANOKE010000464.1:0-12156 GCA_031419135.1 Gemmatimonadaceae bacterium | reverse complement strand
AGCCGCTTCGTCGGGATTGAAGTACTCGCCGCCCGCCTCCCGGATTGCCGCCCCGCCGATGCTGCTCTTGCCGGCTCCGTTGACACCCGCGAGAACGTAAATGACCGGCCGGCGAGGCCGCTTAGTCACGTCGACGGGCTGATGCGACGGCCGCCTTGCCTAACTGCGTCGGGGTGGCCCGGAATCCGCCACGAGTGCCCGCTTGGACCTCTGGCAACTGCATCCGCGCCAGCATCTCGTCGAATGACGACCGGAGCTCGTCCAGTTTTCCTGACACTGGTTGGGTCAGGGCCAGGTAGGCATCGTAGGAGAGGAGAACAGCCTTCGGGGTGGCGTGTTTAGTGATGATCACTACCGCACCTTCGAGCGCGGCGTCGAAAACCTGCCCGAAGCGATTCTTGGCCTCGGTTGAAGTGACTCGCTGGGCGACCAGAGGCGACGGATGCTCTCGAGGACTGCTGGTGTGGCGGACGGGTCGGGCACGGGTCGTCATCGGACAGTTTCCATAGTAGCTAAAATAGCCAATATTGTCGACCGACTGCAACCCCTCCCGCAGCATGAGACAAATCCACGCGGCCCAAGAGCGGTTCGGTAAGCTCAAGCGCGAAAGCCCTGCATTTGCGGGCTGGCCATCGCGGGTGCAGTATCAAGGTCTCACCCAATTCAACCGTTCGATTCACCGTGCGGCCACGCAGGCCGCAGTCATGAGGGTTCTATGCGCAAATTTCTGATATTGGCCGCAACGCTGGTTGCCTGCTCGAAAGCTGAAACGCCTGCGACGGATACGACCGCGATGGCACCCGCCATGGCTCCGGCGCCTGCGATACTCACCGCCGCCGATGTGGCCGGAAAGTGGACCGGCATGACGATGGGAGAAATGAGTGACTCGGTCACGGGTCGTTGGACCACGGAGAGCAGTGATGGACTCGCTGGCAACCTCACGCTCGAGGGCTCGAAGGTCGCTATTCCGTTCACCGTGACCTACGACGCCGACAGCATGGTCGCCACGTCCAATGCGCCGTATGCGTCTCCTGATCCGAAGGTGCCGAAGATGAATTTCCGTACCGTCGGGCGCATGAAGGACGGCAAGCTGGGAGGAACGGTGACCAATACGCTCGGCAGCAAGCCTGATTCAGTTGTGAACCGCGGTCGTTGGGAAGCGACGAAAGCGCCGTAAGTGTTCTGGCGCACGTACATGCGAAACGGGCCGTCTCACACGAGGCGGCCCGCTGTGCTTTTTTGCACTCGCGTGTCCTACCGCCCCACAACCGCTCCGTACACGAGCTTTTGAAATTGCATCTCGATTGGATGCGGACAGCTGGCATACACCTGCGTCCACACCATGCCGATCAGATCCAACGCGCGGTCCACCCAGAAGTACGTCCCCGCATAGCCGCACCATTGGTACTCGCCCGGAGACGTGGGCAATCCCGCAGCCACCGAATCGAGCATGACGACTCCGCCAAATCCTTGTCCATAGCCGCGCTTGCTGCCGAGCGGTGGTGGCGTGATAGGCGAGAGTTCGGGCGGGAGATGATTGCGCATCATCATGGAAATGCTCTCTCGACTGAGCACCCGATGCCCGTCGAGTTCACCGCCATTGAGCAGCATCTGCGTGAAGCGCAAGTAGTCGGCAATCGTGGACAACAGCCCCTGCCCACCAGCGAACACCTTGTCTTCAGCACGAAATCCGGCGCCAACCAGCGTTGGATCCGGCACCAACGCGCCGGAGGGGCCGCGTGCGTAGATGGTGGTGAGGCGTCCGTTCATGGCCGCCGTCGCATGAAAGCCCGTCTCGCGCATGCTCAAAGGCGTGAACAGTTCGTCCTCGAGATACCGATCGAAGCGCTTGCCGCTGGCCACTTCGACCACGCGCCCCAGGACATCCATGGCCAGGCTGTAGTTCCACTTGCTTCCGGGGTCGGAAAGCAGCGGAAGTCGCGCGATGCGGTCGGCAAATTGTTCGATCGTGCCCGTGGGATCCAACAAGCCGGCGCTTCGGTACATCGAATCGACCGGTGTATTGCCAAACACGCCGTAGGTGAGCCCGGCGCTGTGCGTGAGCAAATGCGCAATGGTGACAGCGCGCGCCGGAGCGCGCAGCAGTGGCTGCGCGGCCGAGCCGCCAACAAAAACTTGCACATCGGCGAACGCCGGAATGTATTTCGAGACAGGATCGTCAAGGTGAATCTTGCCGCGCTCGATCAGCTGCGCCACAGCTGCACCGGTGACGGCCTTTGTCATCGAGTAGATGCGAAAGACCGCGTCGGTGCGCATTGGCGTGCGCTGCGCGATGTCCATCCATCCCTGCGCCTCGAGGTGCACGAGCTTGCCGTGCCGGGCCACCGCCACGACGATGCCAGGCAAACGACCGGAATCGGTGTAGGTCTTGAGGGCTGGCGCAATACGCGCCAACGCGGCGCTGGAAAGCCCGACCTCCTCAGGCTGCGCCCTCGGCAAGCTCTGCGCTGAGGCGGTGCTCACCGCGATGGCTGCTGCCATACATCCAACTGTGGACCCGCGAATCGCTTGCAACATCGACCGCTCCGGTTCGAGAATCGGCACGCATCACACGGTGCGAAAGTGCAGGAAAGACGTCCAAGGCACAATGCGACACACTCTTGCCGCGGCGTGCCCGCATCGTATTTTCGCCGGGGCTGCATACTCGGCGCCGATCCTCTCTGCCCACCGCGCGTCTCCCGGAGCGATCATGTTGCGCTGTTGCGTGCTTCCACTGCTGGCCATCCTCGTGGCGTGCGACAAGACCCCGCCGCCGATTCCTGTCAGCACTCCAGCAACATCGATTCCGTTCAAACCCACCGTCACCATGAAGCAACTGATGGATGAGGTGCTTGAGCCGGCCGCAAATGTATATTGGGAGGCCGTCGGCTCGGTCACCGACTCGCTGGGCACGGTAGAGAGGGCGCCGAAGACCGACTCGCAATGGATCGCGGTGCGCAACGCGGCCACGGTCGTGGCTGAGTCGGGCAACCTGCTGATGATGGATCTGCGTGCCCGGAACCGCGACGAATGGATGGCGCTCTCCCGGGCGCTGGTTGACGTCAGCGAGCGAGCGCGCGCGGTCGCTGACTCGCGAGACGCCAAAGCCGTGTTCGATCTTGGCGCCGAGATGTACCAGGCGTGCGTGAATTGTCACGCGATCTATCTGGTAGGCTCCAAGGCCATAGCGCCACCGTGACGGCCGGGCACGCCGTGATGGCATGACGATTCTCAGCGTACTCGACTGGCTTGCGAAGACGCCGTGGAGCATCGCGCTGCACGAGTCGCAATACATGTGGCCGTTCACCGAATCGCTGCATGTGCTCACACTGACACTCTTTGTGGGCTCGGCAATCGTGCTCGACCTGCGGCTGCTGGGGGTGGGCTTCCAGCGCGTCCCGGTGAGCGAAATGACCGGCCGAATGTTGCCGTGGACGCGAGCGGGTTTCGCGGTAATGGTCACGACGGGGCTGATGCTGTTTTATGCAACCCCGGTCACGTATTACCGGAGCATCTTTTTTCGCATCAAACTGCTGCTGTTGGTGGCCGCCGGTATCAACGTTTTCGTGTTTCATGCGCGCACGCACCGCACGGTGGCAGCGTGGGACGGTGACCCGGTACCGCCGCGCGCGGCGCGGGTGGCCGCCATGGTATCTCTCGTTGCCTGGGCTGGCGTTGTTGTGAGTGGGCGCCTGATCGCCTACAACTGGTTTTCCTGCGACATTCAGCCGCAATCGGATTTCATCAACTGGGCGTCCAGTTGCGTGGTCGGTACGCCATGATGTTTGCCGAGATGCTGCTACGACTCTGTGAGCAGGGTGAAGCGTCGTGGCTTGGGCAACTCATTCGCCAGTCGCTCTGGCTCTTTCCCGCCATTGAGGCCGTGCACCTGCTGGGGCTTTGCCTGCTGGGCGGCGCCGTGCTGGTAGTCGACCTGCGCCTGCTTGGACTGGGGCTGCGCACTCAACCGATTGCGCTGGTGGCGCGCGGCGCTGAGCCGTGGCTCTACGCCGCTGTGGCGGTGATGCTCACCACCGGCTTCTTGTTGTTCCTGTCGGAAGCCGTCAAATGTTTTCACAACCCATCGTTCCGCGTAAAAATCACGGTGCTGCCCTTCGCGCTGCTCTTCCTGTTCGCCGTGCGTCAACCACTGGCCGTGAAAGAACCGGCCATCTCACGGGGGATGTGTAAGCTGATCGCCGTGGTATCGCTGCTGCTCTGGTTCACGGTGGCAGCAGCCGGTCGCTGGATCGGGTTTTCGTCGTAACCGCGGCGACTCACTGTGGCGGCTTTTTTGCAGGTGGCTCGGTTGGGTCGCGACCATCACGCGGCGCACCGGTTCCTGATGAACCGAGAAACATTTTGCGGCCATCGGTAAACGTGACGTCGCGACCATTGGCCCGCTTGAGGGAGTGGTCTTTGGTTTGGTAGCCGTCCACAATGAGCTCCGTGCCGTAGGCAAGCGACTGTCGCGTGAGTCCGCGACGAAGCAACGTGTTGGGCGTCCCACCTTCCACCATCCACACATCTTTCGTTCCATCTTTCTGCGTGACGTCAATGTGAATCCACGCATGCGGGTTCACCCACTCGAGTTTCACCACCTTGCCTTGCAACCGAATCGGCGCATTCGGATCGAACTCGGCGCCGAATGCATGGTGCGCAAGCACCGGGCCGGCAGTCGCGAGCACCATTACCGCCGCGACGGGAAACAGGCGATTCATACGCATGAGCGATTCCGGGGGGGGTCAGGGTTTGGGCGGCTTGGCAGCGGCTTCACGTTCGCGCGCGCGCTCGCCACTGAGAATGTTCGACAGGGCGTAGTTGCCCTCGTGACAGGCGTATTCGTAAATCAACTCGTTCAGTTTGACAAACGGCAGCTCGCCGCTCCAGCGCTGGGTGAACGTCGTCAGATCATCCACCGTGAATCGATACAGAATGGTCGTGGCGTCTACCCGATGAAAGCGCTCGATGACTTTCAGGTTGTCGGACGCGCCACGAAACAGCTGCTCCGGGTGAAAATTGGTGGTTTCCACCACCAGCGTATCGCCTTCCCAGCGACCGTGCGAGTCGCCCATCCACGGACGTATCTGCTTCGGCAGCGGCGCTATCCTGTTCATGTGGATGATACGCGCATCGTGCACCATCTCCGTCATGATCATGACGGTGTGCTTCGACTGCACGATGGTGTAGTTATTGTTGTAGAAATAGTTCGGCAGCATAGGCGGCCCGGCATTCGAGCCAAAGGACATGATGCACCGTTCGGCGAGCGGTCGGTTTTCCGGATTGTCGTACTCGCCAAATTGTCGCGCCTGCCGAAATCGCTCGGCCTGCCGTTCGCGTCCTGCGGCGGTGAGCGCCGGTACGCGACCATTTGGTGGGTCCACGATGATCGAACTGCGACGCTCGCCGTTCACGGTTGCCATGTGATCGCCGGCGTCAATCCAGAAGTAGTTGTACCCGCCCACGTTGCCAGCGGCGCCGGTTGATCCGTCACCACCTTTGGGTGGCGCCGGTCGGTTGGGATCGCTCTGTTTCGCCAGTCGTTCAATCGTGTCGGCACGAATCTTCTCGGCCGCAACCACCTGCTCCGGCGTTAGCGCGCGCGCCAACCCGGCCGGTCGTTCAAGCGGCGTCATGGTGCCATTGGACCAGTTACCCTGGAAGTCGGGATGACCGTCGGATGTGCGCGGCATGACCCAGGCGGCCTTTCGCGTTTTCGGAGCCGATGGTTTCGCACCTTGCCCGTTGGCGGCGGCCGCAATCCCGGTTACACCGACCAATGCCAGCAGCATGGTGCGTGTCATCATCGTCGTTGCGCGTTGCATGGATGATGCCTCTACGGCTTGATGGGAGTCTTGCGGAGGTGCCCGTACAACAGCTCCTCCACGAATGGCACACACTTGAACTGACCGAGTCGCGCGTTGGCATCGATATGACGATAGAGCATGAGCTCGATCGACCACGGACGCGAGTAGGTTTGCGGATCGGTCATCGTAGCCTGATAGCGAATGTGATCCGGACTGATCATGGTGAATCGCTCTACAACCCTGAGCGCTTCAGAGTGATGATTGCCGGCACGATCAAACCACGTCCCGTCGTTGAAGCCCGTAACAGTGACGACAAACGTGTCCCCTTCCCACTTTCCGTCCGACTGTCCCATCCAACTGTCGGTTTCCGGCGGGCCAGGGTTTTTCAGATACACTTCGCGTACCGCACCCGCGTACTCGTACGAAATGAAAAATGCTCTCTCGCTCTGCACGATCTGGAACGGGAACGGCATGTACGTAGCGCGCGGAATGCCGGGCAGATAGCACTTCACTTCGGGATCGCGCGTCAGCCAGTGCTCCCGGTTCGCATTGCGCTTGGCGAGCGCTGGCGGCAGATAGGGAATCTCGCCACCCACCACGATGCCCATACCGGAGGGAACGGCTCCTGCGGCGCCGAGCGCGACCACTTCTTTCGCGGGAACGGGCACCACCGGTCCCGCACGCATCGCCATGGCTGGCTTGGCCTCGTGTGGCTCGATGTCGTAGTTGGCCGTGGTCATCGCCTGCCAGATGCCGCTGAGATCTGGCTTGCCAGCAGCCGTACGCGGCAATTTGGCGCGCTGTGCGCCAATCGACGTGATCGGTAGCGCGAGGACCGAACCCAGCGCCGCGCACGCAAAGGAAAAGGACAGTAGTCGACGCGGCATCAAGACGATGGGTGGTCGTGAATGAGACGTACTCGCGCGATGACGTAGAGTATGGGGCCGGTCGTTCCATTGCGCCATGCAGATCGCCGCCGTAGCGTTTCGAGCTATGGTTTCCCGGCTGTCTCCCGTTGGCGCGCCGCGGTGCGCATTGCGTGTACTGTCGGCCTGCGCCGGCTTGGCGCTCATGGGCGCTACACTGGGCGGCCCTGCGCCCGCGCACGGTGACGGCATTTACACCAGGGAGCAAGCCGATCGTGGCCGCATGCTCTACGACGTCACGTGCGCCGATTGCCATGGCTCCAAACTGGAAGGTGGTACGTCAACGCCGTTGGCGGGAAGCGAGTTCATCGCCAGCTGGGGCCGACCCAACCTCACACTCGACGATTTCTACTACATCGTGCGCAAAACGATGCCCAGGGAAAAGCCCGGCAGCCTCACGCGAGAGGCGTACGCAGATATCGTGGCCTACATCCTCCAGCAGAACAGCTTTCCTCCTGGCGAGAAGGAGCTGACGTCTAACCCAGATCTGATGAAGACCGTTCGGTTTGGCGGTGCCGTGCCCCCCGCCGCTCAAGTGGCTCCTTTTACGCCGAGGTAGGTCATGCCGTGTTTATGGTCCCGTCGCGCCACGCTTTTTGCAATTGCGGTGATGGTGGTCGGTGCACCAGGTACGCAGGCACAAAGCGCACCGCGCGGCACCGCGCCCACGCAGGCGCAGTTGCTCGCCGCGGCAACCGACACGACAAACTGGCTGTACGCGACGCACGACTATACAGGAGCGCGGTACGCGGCCATCAGGCAAATCACGCCGGCAAATGCGGCGCGTCTTGCGCCGGTGTGTGCGTTCCAGGTAGGTGACGTGAGCACGTTTCAGACTAACCCCATCGTGGTGGACGGGGTGATGATCGTGACCACGTCGCGTGTCACCGTCGCACTCGACGCACGCACCTGTCGCCCAAAGTGGCGTCATACGTGGAGACCGCGCGGCGCCGCCAACTGGCCACAGAATCGCGGCGTGGCGGTGAAAGACGGTCTCGCCGTGCGGGGTACGTCAGATGGATATCTGGTGGCGCTCGATCTTGGCACCGGAAAGGAGGTGTGGTCGCGAAAGATCGCGAACGCCGATATCGGTGAGTCGCTGACCATGCCCCCGATGATCTACGACGACCTCGTGATCATCGGCCCGGCCGGTTCAGAGAACGCCATCGGCGGTTGGATTGGCGGTTTTCGGCTGGCCACCGGTGATTCGGTGTGGCGCTTTCGCGTGATTCCGCTCAAGGGAGAGCCTGGCTCGGAAACGTGGAAGGTGCCCGAGGGGACCGTGGTGGGCGGCGGCGCGGTGTGGACCGCCATGTCACTCGACGCCCGGACGGGACTGGTGTTCGCCGCAACCACCAATCCCGCACCGGATTTCGCAGGCGCCGTTCGTGAGGGCGACAATCTGTATACCAACAGTATCATCGCACTCAACGCGCGCACCGGTCGCGTGGCGTGGTACCGGCAGCTCGTGCCGCACGATACGCACGACTGGGACGTCACGCAGGCGGGTCCGTTGTACGAAGCGACCATTGGTGGAAAGACGCGACAGCTGATGGCCACAGCAGGCAAGGACGGCTTGCTGCGCGTGCTCGATCGCGAGTCGCACGACGTGGTGTTTTCAACGCCGGTGACGACCCGCGAGAATGCGGACGCGCCCGTGACCACGAAGGGCACGCATGCGTGTCCCGGCGTGTTCGGCGGCGTGGAGTGGAACGGCTCGTCATACAGCCCGGTGACGAAAATGCTGTACACGCCCGCCGTGGATTGGTGTGGCACGTTCAAGGCCGATGCCGAGCCGCGCCATGTGCCGGGCAAGAACTATCTGGGCGGCGACTTTTCGTTCGACAACATGGCCGGCGGCCGGGGATGGCTCACCGCCGTGGACGCGGTCACGGGTGCCGTGCGTTGGAAGTACAAGTCAGCGCGACCGATGGTGGGCGCGGTCACGTCGACCGCAGGTGGCGTGGTGATGACCGGCGAGCTGACCGGTGACTTTGTTGTGTTTGACGCAGCCACCGGCACGGAAGTGTATCGCTTCAATACCGGCGGCTCGATAGGTGGTGGCGTGGCCACGTACTCGTTGGGCGGTACGCAGTATGTGGCCGTCGCATCCGGAAGTCCATCACCGTTCTGGACCGACGAGAATCCCGGAGCGCCAACGATTTTCGTGTTTGCGCTCAAGCCGTGAGCGCGGCGGCGAGTTGTTATTGCGGCTTGGCTGGTGGAACCACGTCGCCCTTGGTGGTGCGCTTCGTGAAGCGCCAACCCTGTGCGGTTTTCACCAACTCGTCGGTGTAGCTCGCCGAGGTCACGATGGTCGCTGGCTTGGTGGCGAAGTCCACCAGCACCAGATACACCTGCCCGCTGGCGCCGGTTGGCGTCGGTTGGATCAGCAGATTCGTGTTCCAGTGCCGCACGTGCGAGCCGAGGCCGGCATGAAACCCGTCGGCGAATTTCACGATCGCGGCATGGCCGACGTTGGCGTTGAACACGCCATCCGGGGTGAAGGTGGACGCGTAGCCTTCGGAGTCGCCGGCATCGATGGTCCAGTTGTACCTGGCGTACAGTTGTTGGATCTCGACCAGATCATCGGACTTGAGCCCTTTCGCGGCGGAGTTGGCGTACGTCCAGCCGCTGGTGGCTGCGACGGCGCATGCTACGAGGGCCAGTACGTTGCGTATCCGCATGAGTAGTTCTCGCGGTGAGGGGCCGTGACATGGGACGGTATGAATAACGGTCCAGCGTTTCGCGTGGGGTCGTTGATCGCACCGGCTTAGATGGGGTTTGTATTTCTACCGCAGAGTTCGCAGCGGACTGAAATCGTTTCTTCCGATCTGTCTCTGCGCCCCCTGCGGTTCAATCACACGACCGCGCCGCTCGCACCACGCACCGATCAACCGCCGAACCTTTATTGCTTGGTGGAATCCATCGCGCATGGCGAGTACGCAGGATCTCACCGCCAAGGACGCAAAGGTCGCCAAGGACGACGTTGTTAAACCAAATGTTTCTTGGCGTCCTTTGCGACCTTCGCGGTTGAATGGGTTTGGTATTCTACCGCAGGGTTCGCAGAGTTCGCAGGGGACTGAAATCGTTTCTTCCGATCTGTCTCTGCGCCCCCTGCGCCCCCTGCGGTTCAATCACACGACCGCGCCGCTCGCACCACGCTCCGATCAACCGCCGAACATTGACTGTTTGGTGGAATCCATCGCGCAGGGCGAGTACGCAGGATCTCACCGCCGCTGCGAATATGGCCGTCCACGTGCGGTCGCGGTAGGGCGATACGATTGGGGGATGTGTCCGGCTTGCCAGTCATCACTTACATTCCCGAGGTCCAAGCCGGGGTGCGACGATGCCAAACGGGATGCTGCAAGCTGAGGTTCAGACCTCGCTGGGTGCGCACTACACTATCGAGCGCGAGTTGCCGCGCGGCGGCATGTCGCGCGTGTTCGTGGCCACCGAGAACGCGTTGCATCGTCAGGTGGTCATCAAGGTGCTCGCGCCGGAGTTGGCCGCGTCGCTGTCGGCGGAGCGGTTCAAGCGGGAGATCGCTATGGCCGCACGCCTGCAGCACCCACACATCGTGCCGCTGCTGTCGGCAGGCCTCGCTGGTTCGCACCTGTACTACACCATGCCTTTCGTGGATGGCGAGTCCTTGCGCCAACGCATGGATCGCGAACGACCAATGGCGTTCGCCGACATCGAGACGATTCTCGAGGAGGTGGCCTACGCGTTGGCGTACGCTCATGAGGAAGGGGTGGTGCACCGCGATATCAAGCCGGAAAACGTGATGTTCTTTCACGGCCAGGCGGTGGTGCTCGACTTTGGCATTGCCAAGGCACTGATGCGCGCCACTACGGCGGAGACCGAACTGCTGCGCATCACGCAGGTTGGCATGAGCCTCGGTACCCCTACCTATGTCGCACCCGAACAGGCCTCCGGTGATCCGTCACTGGATCATCGCGCCGACTTGTATGCCCTGGGCGTGGTGGCGTACGAAATGATCACGGGCCATCCGCCGTTCTCGAGCCGCTCACCGCACGTCGTGCTCGAAGCGCATGCGAAGCAGCAGCCGGAGCGCATCGCCGCGCGTCGACCCGACGTGCCACGACACCTCGCCGCAATCGTCATGCGTTGTCTCGAGAAGCGTCCATCCGACCGGCCGAACAGTGGGGAAGAGATCGTGCAGGCATTGAGTCTCTCGGGACCTCTCCGCCATTCCGGGGGCGGGCCGGTGATTGATACCATCGTCAACGCCCCGCTCTGGGTACCGTGGGCCATTGCCGGTTTCAGCACACTCGTGGCCGTCGTGATGGCCGTGCTCTACGCCACGGGATAGCATCTTCCTTCGACGCCTGGATTCGAATATCACCCCGCATGGACGCCGCGATATCAGGTGGTATGTTTTCGGCAGACTTTCCGGCTTCGGTCCCGATCGCTCAGCGCCCCATGCCAGACCACACCACCTTGTCGCCCGATCGCCGTCCCCGCGATGACGAGATCGATGTCTTTGGCCTCACGCACATCGGTCTCGTGCGCCACATCAATCAGGACCATTTCCTGCTGGCCACGATCCATCGCCGGGTTGATGTGCTGCAGACGAGCCTTTCCGATTTCGCCCGGTTGGAAATGGCCGACGAGCGGCTGGCGTTTCTGGGCATGATCGCCGACGGCGTCGGCGGCGCGGTGGGCGGTGAGAAGGCCAGTGCGACCGCGCTGGAGAACGCCATGCAGTACGTGAGCAGCAGCCTGCACTGCTATGACCGCGGCGAAACGTCGGACGACGGATTTGTCGAGCGGCTGCAGGTCGCTGCCATGAAGTGTCACGAAGCCGTCGTTGCTCGGGCCGCCGTTGAGGCCGATGGACGTACCATGGCGACCACGCTTACGCTGTTTCTCGGGGTGTGGCCCTGGTACTATCTGCTACAAGTGGGCGACTCGCGCTACTACCTGTATCGCGACGACCTTCTCACTCAGGTTACGCGCGATCAGACGCTGGCGCAGGATCTTGTCGACCAGGGAGTCTTCTCGCGGGCGGTGGCCGCCAATTCCCGACTGGCCAACGTTTTGTCCAGTTCCATCGGTGGCGAAACCACCACACCCGTGGTGACACGGCTGCGCGCCAGTTGGCGCAACGTGCACTTGCTCTGCAGCGATGGCCTCACCAAGCATGTACCCGACGAAAAGATTGCCCAGCGCCTGTCGGCGATGACATCGGCACAGCAGGCTTGCGAGCAGTTGTTGCAGGACGCACTCGACGGTGGTGGAACCGACAACATCACCGTCGTGGTCGGACGGTTCATGCCGAAAGAATTGCCGACGTGAATGGCCGTGTTTGGCGCACCGTCCGCAACGGCGTGCGCGCGCCCGCCGCCGTTGCGGTGACCGGGGTGTTGCTGGCCTGCGGCGGCGGCTCCTCGCCCACC
>JANOKE010000463.1:0-9266 GCA_031419135.1 Gemmatimonadaceae bacterium | reverse complement strand
ACCGATATCGGACACCCGACCAACTACGATACCGGCAATGGGATACCGGAATCCGGATACCAGACGGGTGACACGACATCGGATTTCACTGTGTTCTCATATCCGCCATCCGGTATCTCATCGCCGGTATCGCAGTTCGTCGGGTGTCCAGTATCGCAGTTCCTTTCGCGTACTCCCCCCTGCCGTCCGATATCCGGTCACACCGCAACCGTCAAACTGGCCGAGAACCCCGCGCCAACGCTTCCCGTAACCGTGGCCAATTCCAGCGCCGCGCCATCGCTGAAAACCCCATCGGTGGCCAGTGAGATCTGCGACAGATTGCTGATACTTTGCGCGTATCCCGCAGTGGCAAACACCAGATCGCACGTAGCCTTGGGGAGCGCGATCTGCGAAGTGGCGATCTTGTTGGCGACGTTTGTGGCGCCGATGAGACTTGGATACACCTCGAAGTGCATGTGCGGCCAGCGACCCGGGTAGCACGCCGGAAAAATCGAAGTGAAGGTGATCTTGCCGTTCGCGTCGGTTTCCTGCACGCCGCGCAGATAGTTTTGATTGGTGGCGCCAGCGGAATAGAGCGAGTACAGGCCGGCGCGATCGCAGTGCCACAGGTACACGGCACGATTGGCGAGCGGTGCACACGTAGTCGCCGACACGATGGTGAGCGCGAGCGTGAGGGGAATGCCGGCCGCGGTGCCGCTGAGTCCTGCGAAGCTGGACCGAATGTCGCTGCGCACGACACCGGTTTGGTTCAGCACATTGGCCCCATTCGAACCGTCACCAGGGAATGGTCCGGCCGTCTCAGTCGGGATCCGGCTGCAGGTCCCGTTGCCGGTGTTGGTCGGATCGGTGATGTCGGCGGCGTTGCTGCAACCGAATAATTGCATCGCGCCAAAACCCGCCCCGAGGCTGGCAGCGATTCGAAGCAGTTGGCGACGGTCCATCGAAGCGCCGGTGCGCACCAAATCGCGCTGAAGCCCGCCAAAGTCGTCGTGGTCGTAGTGTTCGATCATCCGTCCTGGCCCGAAGTGAGAAATTGACGCTCAGCCGGGTTCGCGTGACGACCGCTTGCGCGCTTCCGCCAGAAACGCCGGTTCAAGCTGCAGCAGGTTCGCAAGCTTTCGCATCAGATACGACTCCCGCTCATGGAGTTCGCCATCGGCCAGCACCACCTGCCACATCAGTTCGGCCAGGACCATGCGTTGTGCCAAGCTGTAGTCACGAACCACTTGCCGCGTAAACACAAAATCGTCAACCGATTCGCGACTTATGTCGGCCGCCTGCTCCATCAGCTGGTTGGCGCCGATCGCGTCGACCCCGAAGTGCCGCTGGAGCAGGTCGGCTACGCGTTGACGTTCGAGGTCGCTGAACCCGCCATCCACGTTGGCCAACTCCAGCAGGAGCACACACGCCGCGACGCGCACGTCGCTTGGATGTGTGGCCGCTTCTGGCGCGTCTGGAGCGCTGGTTCCCATGAGGCGTCGGATCGCGTCGAGCATTGTCATGGACGAAATATGTCGCCGCGTCGGGTTGCTGGTTACCGACCGCCCCGATCAATGGCAAATGACAGAGGGTCGGCTACTTCGAAGAAGCGGCCGACCCACGCGTGTGAAGCTGCCTGTTACTCAGTGTCGGGCAACGCGACGACGACGCGCGGCCACACCCATACCAAACAATCCTGCGGCGAGGAGCGCCAAGGAGCTTGGCTCCGGTACAAGGAATGCTACACCGGTGCCGCCTCCGAATTCCGTGAGTGAGGCCACTCGCAGCGCGTAGTCGCCCGCATACGAGCTTTCGGGGTTCAACCCGCTGCGCGCCTCTGGCTCGCCGATGAAAAACCCGCCGACCGCAGCCGTATAACTGCCTACTCCCAGAAAAATATTGTTCAGAATTGAATTCGAAAACGCGACTGCCGCACCGCACTGAGCCAGAAAGGAACTGCATCCATCATCATTGACACCCAACAGTGCGCCGGCCGTCCCGAATCCTGAGAAGAGATAGAGCATTGGATCGAACGGCGTGGTTCCACCAGTTCCCAGGCGGGACGTCGTCCAGATATCAAACGTGCCAGCAGTAGTGACGGTGAACGCCGTGTACGACGCGGTGCCGACAGCAAGCGTTCGGTTGGCCGTAAGGCTGGATTGAGCACCTGCCGGTGCTACAAGCGCGATCGAAAGCAGTATTGCACCGAGGTGTCGTCCCATGGCTTGTTGTGGTGTCGAGGAGAAAGAAAAGTGGCGGACTCGGCCCATCCAGCCCACAACATGCAACCTGACAACGCGTTTCGCCATAAGCGCGCTGTGGCCGCCTCACCGACTGCCCCCGATCAATGGCACATGACAAAGGGTCGGCCACTTCGTATGAAGCGGCCGACCCTCGTGCGTGAAGCTGCGTGTTACTCAGTGTCAGGCAACGCGACGACGGCGCACGGCCACGCCCATGCCAATCAGCCCTGCGGCGAGGAGCGCCATGGAGCTTGGCTCTGGTACAACGGTGCCTTCAAGAGCCCCTACACCGTCGCCGCCACCGAATTCTCTGAGTGACGCCACTCGCAGCGAGTAATCACCCGCATACGTGTTGCCGGGGTTCAACCCGCTGCGAGCCCCTGCCTCGCTTATGAAAAACCCACCGACCGCCGCCGTGTAGTTGCCCACACCCAGAAAAATGTTGTCCAGGATCGAGTTCGAGAAAGAGACTGACGGGCCGCACTGCGCCAGGAAGGCACTGCAGCCATCATCATCGCTGCCCAGCAGTGCGCCGCCCGTCCCGAATCCTGAGAAGAGGTACAGCATTGGATCAAACGGTGTGCTGCCACCAGTTCCCAAGCGGGACGTTGTCCAGATATCGAACGTACCAGCGGTGGTGACGGTGAACATGGTGTACGACGCGGTGCCGGCCACCAGCGTACGGTCAGCCGTAAGGCTGGATTGTGCACCAGCCGGTGCGACAAGCGCGATCGAAAGCAGCGTAGCGCCGAGGAATCGCCGAATCATTGTGATCTCCCTTGTTGAGTGGTGGGGATGGGCTATGCCTCCTTTCAGGCACAATCCGTACCATCAGCTCAGCTCGGCACAATTCCGTCAAGTCATTGTGAGTGAATGAGATAAATGAGATTCAAATGTGAGCTCATGGCGCACCGTGGCGACGGTGCAACAGAATGAGGAGTATGGCGGTGCAGCCACACACCAATGACAGAAGGTAACAATTTCGCGCCACGGTCACGTTGGCGACTCCTCAGCTTGCCCCCATATTGCGCTCATGCATCACTCCGATGTTCGCCCTATCACACTCGCCGACATCTGCGAAGCCCGTATCCGCATCGCCGACTCCATTCTGCGAACTCCGCTCGTCAAACTTGAGTTGGGTCCTGGATTTCCCGATGTGCGACTCAAGCTCGAGAATCTGCAACCCATCAACGCCTATAAACTGCGCGGTGCGCTGAATGCCGTGGCCATGCTTTCCGATGCGGAGCGCGCCAACGGCGTATGGACAATCAGTGCGGGCAATGCGGGGCAGGGTGTCGCGTATGCCGCACGCCTACTGGGTGTGCCGTGCACCGTCGTGGCAATCGAGACAGCACCCATGTCCAAACTCGATCGTATGCGCGCCCTTGGCGCCACACTCATTACGGTTCCGTTTGATGTAGCATGGCAGGCGATGGGTGAGCGGGCGTTTCCGGGGGTGAGCGGTGCATTCATTCACCCATTCGACGATCACAACTTCATCGCCGGGCACGGCACAATGGGATTGGAGATTCTCGAGGACGAGCCGAATACCACGGCGGTGATCGCGAGTGTTGGTGGCGGTGGACTGCTCACCGGTGTGGCCAGCGCGATCAAGGCCCTCAAGCCCGACGTAAAGATGTGGGGTGTGGAACCGGAAACGGCGGCACCTGCCGCACTGTCGTTCGCCAAAGGCTCGGCGCAAGACTTTCCGAATTGGACCCAAACATTCGTTGACGGCGCAGGTGGTCGCTCGGTGTTTCCCCGCATGTGGGAGCGGATGCAGCCGGTGGTCGATGACTATATCGTGGTGAGTCTCGACGAAACCAGGCGCGCCATGCGGATCATGGCCGAGAAGGCCCGCGTGATTTCTGAAGGCGCTGGAGCATTGCCGCTGGCGGCCGCGCTCACGGGGAAAGCGGGTGACGGACCGATCGTCGCGATCGTGTCGGGCGGCAACATCGATCTGGCAAAGTTCGCGGAGCTGATCGGCGCGTCATCGGCGTGAGCCGACTTTGTCACGGCGTAGTTGGGCATGCGATAGCGTCAGAACCACGCATCTCGCATCTCGAACGGCGTCGCGTCGCCGCGTTCCAGCAGTTCAGCAAGCTGCACGGTGCGTGGCAGCTCCCATCCAAACCAGTAGCGCGCTGCCTGCGCCTTCCCGCGATAGAAGTCGCCGTCGATACTGCTCGGCGATCGCGCCAGTGCGTGCGACGCCACCGTGGCCTGACGAAGCCAGAGCCCTGCGATCACGGTGCGGCTCACCAGATCGAGATACGCGGTGGCGTTTGCCAGTGCGCGCGCGGGCTCTGTGCGGGTGCTGGCGGCAAGCAGTGTGTCGGTCACGCGCTCAAGGCGCGTGATGGCGTCGGTCAGCTGGGTGCTTAACGTGACGAGCGACTCCACGTCGAGTGCGTTGGACGCGACTGTACGCATGCGCGTTATGAGTGCATGGAATCCTGCACCATTACCCTGTGGCACTTTTCGGCCCAGCAGGTCGAGAGCCTGCACGCCGTTGGTGCCCTCGTGGATGGGATTGAGTCGATTATCGCGATACAACTGTTCGATCGGATACTCCCGGGCGAACCCGTATCCACCCAGCGTCTGCATGGCGAGAGAAATAGCCTCTTGTGCCGCCTCACCGGGCCACGCCTTGGCGATCGGCGTGAGCACCTCGAGCAGCGCCGTGGCCTCGACACGTGCCGCTCGGTCTTCGGCGGTGCGCTCCTCGTCAACCAGTCGGGCGCATTCGAAAATGAGCGCCAGCGCGCCTTCCACAATGGCTTTCTGTGCGAGCAGCATGCGACGGACATCAGGATGTTCGATGATCGCCACCGATGGCCGAGACGGGTCTTTCTCGCCGGGCAGTCGCCCCTGTTTTCGCGTGCGTGCATAGTCGAGCGCGTGACGGTAGGCGGCGGTGCCCATAGCCGAAGCTGCCCGACCCACACCAATGCGCGCCTCGTTCATCATCTGGAACATGCAGGCCAGACCGCGATGCGCTTCGCCCACCAGTTCACCGATGCACTCCTCACGCTCGCCGAAGTTGAGAATCGTGCTGGTGGTGCCGCGCCATCCCATTTTATGGATCAGCCCTCCCAACTGCACGCCGTTAGGCACGACAGTTCCGGCCGCATCGCAGCGATATCGGGGCACCAGCATCAGCGAGATACCTCGCACGCCAACCGGTGCCCCTTCGATGCGTGTCAGCACCATATGCACGATGTTCTCCGACATCTCATGTTCGCCACCCGAGATCCACATCTTTGTGCCGGATATGCGATACGAACCGGGCGGATGGTGGTCGCCCGCCGGAATGGCCAGGGTGCGGAGATCGGCCAGTGACGAGCCGGCGTCGGGCTCGGTGAGTGCCATCGTCCCGAAAAAGCGACCGGTGAGCAGCGGTTGGAGATAGCGATCGCGCTGGTCGGGAGTCCCGAATGCGGCGACGAGGTTGGCGACGCCCGCAGTGAGCATGGCGTACGATGCCGTGGCGACATTCGCCGCATCAAACCAGAGCAGGGCCGCCGTGGCAACCACATGCGGCAACTGCATCCCGCCATCGGCGGCGTTGTGTGTGGCGGCAATGAATCCCGCGTCGGCCATAGCCGCGATTGCCGATTTCACGGCAGCGGGCGTCACCACGCAACCGTCGCGCACGAACGGCTCCTGCTCGTCGCTTTCGCGGTGATGCGGCTGAAAGTGCGACTCGGCGAGCGCGCGCGCCGTGGCAATAACCGCGTCGAAAGTCTCCCGCGAGTGCTCGGCGTAGCGATCGCGCGCCGTCAGCCCGTCGGCGTGCAGCACCTCATAGAGCTGAAAGTCGATATCGCGCGCACTCAAACGGGGTGTTGGCATCGTGACGCAATGTTTGCCACCCGCGCCGGTCCGTCAACCACCGGAAGCCGTCGCTTGTCGGCCGACCCGTGAAGCGACCCGCGGCCAGTAGTGGCAGGCAACCGCCTGTCGGCCGCGACGCCGGGTCACGCCACCGAAATGTTGACAGAGTTCGATCCTGCATGGAAGATAGGGGCGCTGGCTGTACCGAAGGCGCGGTGGACCGGTGTTGCGGCCCTTCGCCCTTTCGACTGTTCGCGTGCCTCCCCCCCCGGGCATCGTGATGCGCTCTCCCATTCATCGTTTGGAGGCTGTGATGCGCTACTGTCGTCGCTCTACTGGTCGACTGCTGTCTGCCGCGCTCGTATTGGCCGTTGCGATGGTTCCTGACAGCGTACGCGCGCAGGGTGCGCCAGGAGCACTTCGCGGTACGGTAACCAACTCGGCGTCCGGCGCACCACTGGCCAATGCGCAGATTTCCATCGTTGGCACAACGAACGGTGGAATTACCAACGGCAACGGCGCGTTCGCGATTTCCGCCGTGCCCTCGGGCAATCAGGTGGTTCGGGTGCGACTTATCGGATACAAGCCAACCGAAAAAGCGGTCACTGTGACGGCCGGTGGCACCACGAACGTCAACTTCGTGCTCGCCGTGAGTGCAGTGTCACTCGACGAGATGGTCGTCACCGGTACGGCGGGCTCGGCGCGCAAACGCGAAGTAGGAAACTCGATAGGTCAGGTGAAGGCGTCCGACCTCCCTGAGGTTCCCACGAATTTGTCCAACATGCTCTCGGGTCGTCTTGCCGGGGTCACGGTGGGCGGTGGACTCGGAAACGCCGGGAGCGGTTCAGCGATCCGCCTGCGCGGCACCACCAGCGTGTCGCTCACCAATCAGCCACTCGTATTTATCGACGGCGTGCGAACGCGCAGCGATGAGTATCCCCGCAACGGGATCTTTACCGGCACCACGCAACGTGGCGCGAACGCGTACGCCAGCCCACTCAACGACATCAATCCCGACGACATCGATCGTATCGAAGTGGTGAAGGGCGCGGCAGCGGCGACGCTGTACGGTACCGACGCCGCCGCCGGCGTGATCCAGATCTTCACCAAGCGCGGCGCCACGGGCGCGGCGCGCTGGAATGTGCGCTTTAACAGTGGTGTCAGCAGCCTGCAGAAATTTGGGACCGATTCGGTTCCACTGCTCTACATGGACCCCTTCCTGCGCAACAGTGGCGGGGGCTCGATGCTAGGATTGGACAACTACGCCGGTCGCTACGGTTCGGCCGTGCAGGTATCTGGCGGCTCGGGCGACAACCTCAAGTATCTGCTGTCTACGTCGGTAGATAACACGGATGGTGTGTTGCCAAACGACAAGGACCGGAAGTATCAGGTGCGCGCGAATCTCGACTTCCAGCCGATGAGAAAACTCGCGGTCAACTGGAGTAGCGCCTACACCAACAACCTCATCGACCAAACCCCGGCGGGCAACAACGCGCAGGGGCTTACGCTCAATGCCTTCCGCCGCGATCGCAACTACTTCGGCAACGCCAATGCCGACACCATCCGCCAGGTGTTGGCGCAGCAACTGCACAGCACCATCGATCGCCTGATTATGGGCATGACCGGCACCTGGACGCCCGTTACCCGACTGTCCAGCCGGCTGACGCTGGGTTTTGATCGCGCCGCGCTGGAAAATCGCAACCTCCGACCCTTTGGTTTTCCGGCGGCACCATTGGGTGTCATTCAAAACCAGCGCTGGTCCAACAGCACGCTGAGTGTCGACTGGGCCAACAACTACGAGTTCGGCTTGGGGAAAGACCTGCGCATCACGACGTCGGCCGGCACCCAGTACGTGAACTCGCTGGTGGCCGACGTGGTGGCGTTGTCCGAGAATTTTGCAACGCCGTCCGACCCCAGCGTGGCCAGCGGCGCCATCAAGAACGCTGACGAAAACCGGCAGCGCGTGATCACGGGCGGCGCGTTTGGTACGGCGCTGCTCGGATTCAAGAATCGCTATTTCGTGACCGTTGGCGGACGCCTCGATGGCAACAGCGCCTTCGGCAAGGACTTTGGATTTCAGTTCTATCCCAAGATCTCCGCCTCCTGGGTGTTGTCGGACGAATCGTTCTGGACGCCATCGTTCGGCACGCTCAAACTGCGTGGCGCATTCGGTTCGGCCGGACGTGCGCCAACAGCATTCGCCGCCGTGCGCACCTACAATCAGGTAGGCTGGGGCACCGCAACCGCTGTGCGTCCCAACAACGTGGGCAATTCCAACCTCGGTCCCGAGCGCACTGCCGAAACGGAAATCGGATTCGATCAGACCCTGTTCAATGACCGGACGTCCATCGATTTCACTTACTTCAAGGCAACAACCACCGACGCGCTGTTCAGCGTCCGGTCGGTGCCAAGTCTGGGATTCCTCGCCAACGAATTGCGCAATGTTGGCGAAATGCAGAAACAGGGTATCGAAGTCGCACTCAATCACCAGGTGATCAATCGCCAGTCGTTTGGGTTGAGCGCCGGGCTGAACGTGAGCACGAACAACAGCAAAGTGATCTCGCTTGGTGGGGCGCCGTCGTTCAGTGTGGGCAACTCCGGTTGGGTAAAGGTAGGGCAACCGGCGCCTGTGGTGCGCGGCAAGCTCATTCGCAATGCCGATGCGCGTGGGGTCGCGCCGGATACGGTGTCCAACTTCGACTTTGGGCCGAGCCAACCCACACGGATCTTCAGTGGCAACATCAGCATTCGCGGGTGGCGCAATATCACGCTGTCGGCACGCGGCGAGTATCAGGGCGGCGCGTACATCGAGGAAGGGGCATCGTTCAACGCCCTCTCGCGATCGGTTTTGTGGCCAACCTGCTTCGACGCGTACAAGAACATTGCGGCCACGCAGCCCATCACGGCCCGGGAAACGCTTACGTGCATTCCGGCCAACGTTCGCTCGGACATGTTCATCTTCAAGGCCGACTTCTTCAAGATGCGTGATATCTCGCTCACCGTGCCGCTGGGCACGCTCATTCCACGAACGGCCAACAGCACGTTTGTCTTCTCGGCGTCAAATGTGCTGAGACGCAACTTCGGTATGCCACTGTTCGATCCCGAGATGACCAACAACGACTCATTCAATGCGACGGTGCGAGGTATCAATGAGCACATTCCGGCACCGGCCGTGTTCCTGGCCTCACTTCGCATCTCCTACTG
>JANOKE010000462.1:0-1404 GCA_031419135.1 Gemmatimonadaceae bacterium | reverse complement strand
CGCTTGGCGTCGACCTCGACTTTTTCACTGACGCATTCCGGTTGGTGGGGGAGGACAGATTTTCGTTCCGAGCCCGCCCGGAAGTCTCTGCCAGTGTTCTCGATCAGTTCGAGGATCGAGCTGGCCGATGGATTGCCACCTATCGCGAGCTTGGCGCAGAGCTTGGTGAAGCTCCCGAGCTGCTCGAACTCACGCTCGCGCTGACCAAGAAGTCCCGGTTTGAGGACGCGCAGGTTGCCGCCGAAGCGCTGGGCAAGCGTTGGTCGCTCGGCGCGGTACCGTCGGCATCGCTGCAGGATGCGATGGAGCGCCACATTGGCGCGCTCATTCTGTACGTCGATGCGCCACCGGGTATTTCTGGGGCGGCGGCGCAGCTCACAGGCTTGAACACGGTTCTCGTAAACCGTCGTGAACCTGCTGGCCGACGCAACTTCGATCTGGCCCACGAGCTGTTTCACCTGCTCACGTGGCATGCGATGGCGCCCGACCGCATTGAAGCGGTGGAAGTTCCCTCGGGTGGTAAAGGCAACAGAGTGGAGCAGCTTGCCGAAAACTTCGCGGCAGCCTTGCTCATGCCTGGCGGTCAGATGCGCGAACGATGGAGCGAGCGCAGTAAACGCGAAGACATCCACACGTGGCTGAACGCTACCGCCTCCTCGCTCGGCGTTTCCGCAATTGCCTGCAAATGGCGGCTGCGGAGTCTGGAGTGTCTGGGCAAGTCCGATCTCGTCGACATCAACGATCAGCGTCTCACGGCGAACGGTGGTACCGCTGACACGATGCCTCTGCCGCTCGCGTTCAGCGCGCGATTCGTGTTGCGGATTGCGACGGCGCTCGATTCTGGCCGCCTGTCCGCAAAGCGCGCGGCAAGCCTGCTCGCCCTGTCACTCGCCGAGTTGAGTGAGTTGCTGCAAGCGTATGGTGTCGAGCCCTCGTTCGAGGCGTGAGCACACATCCATCGTGACGTCCTCGCCTGACGCGACGAACTCTTCCGCTTCTCGACCACGCTGGATGACGAGCAGGTGCGCCACGTCCGCGAGCAGCTCACCGAGGAGGAGTTGGTCATTTTCGACATCCTCACGCGGCCTTCCCCCGAACTCAGCACGGACGAACGCGCGGAGGTGAAGAAGGTGGCGCGGGAACTGCTCGCGCGGCGAAAAGACTTGCTGGTGCTCAACTGGCGGCAGAAGGCGGCGGCGCATTCTGCGTTGCGGTTGGCGATTGAGGACACGCTCGACTCGGGGTTGCCGCGAGCGTACGCGCCGGAGATGTACCGCGCGAAGTGCTCGGCGGTGTTCGCGGATGTTTTTGTGAGCTACACGGAGCGTTTTGCTTGGGTGTATGGCGCGGTGGTGTTAGTGAAATCGGAGCGTTAGCCTTGCATTGTTTTTATGGTTGTGTTCG
>JANOKE010000461.1:0-1433 GCA_031419135.1 Gemmatimonadaceae bacterium | reverse complement strand
ACCGGTGGCTTCATCGGCAAGAGCGACGCCATTTTGCGCGTCGTTTGCGCTTTTTGGGAGATGTCGTGACGAGACCGCGACGAATCGCCTGCTGCGCAGCCTGTCGCAGCAGTTCCGGAGAGAGTCCGTCGCGCGCGCAGTCGTTGAGGGTCTGTCGCGGGTTGGTCGTCGGAGCCGCGCCGAACCATCCACGATCTTCTGGCGGCACGTCGGCATGGTGCAGCACCACATCAACCGGCACGCGGAAGCGCCGCCGCCGCCACGCCGAGGGAAGTGTGAGATGGACGTTGGTCGGTAGCGCCTCCGAGAGTCCGTGCAGAGCAAGCGCGGTCTGGTGCGAAACGACGCCCGCCAGCTCCGACCAAAGCCAGGCGGTGACTAGCGCCTCGTGCTCACCAGCAGGGAAGCGCACCAGTCTGTAGATCCCCCGGCGCACGCGATCCGCCCGCCCAACGTGGACATAGTGCACGAGCAACTGCGCCGAATATCCCGACTCGGCCGCATGCTTGGTCGTGAATAGTCCCTCCTGACCAGTCGCCGTTTCGAAAAGGCTGTTCCAGTCCGGTTTGATTGCCGGCGCATTTTACATGCATGAAACTTGACTGAGGTTTTAGTTTCGTCGATCCCTGCGAACTGTATCATGAGGTGCAGGTCACGGAGATGGCCCCCGCGCGCGCGGAGCAACCGTCCCTGCCTATTCCGAACTTCCCCACAGTGATGAGATCGGAACGGCCCATAGTTTGTCGCCAAATTGTACACGCTGCGTCCCATCGTACAGGACCACTCCCAGAACGAACGCGTCGCTCAGCGTCTCGGATACCTTGCGAATTGTAGCGAACGCTTCACGGCGGACCGTGGCGCCCGCCTTCACTTCAATTGCGACAACACGGCGATCCCAGCTTTCAAGAATGAAGTCAATTTCACCTCCGTCATGATCGCGATAGTGCAGGATGTCTGGCGGCTCATCGCTCCAACTCACCTGCTTTGAGAGTTCGGAAAAAACGAAAGTCTCGATGATAGGCCCGAGCGCCGTTCGATCTGGTCCCAACAACTCGACGTCCAGTCGACGCAATGCCGCTGCCAGACCGCAGTCCACGAAGTGCAGTTTTGGTGTCTTGGAAAGGCGCAGGAGCTCGTTGCGAAACCACGGGCGCACGCGACGCACGAGGAAAAGTTGTTCCAGCACGGCAATGTGTCGCTGGACAGTTTTTCGGTCCATGCCCAATTGCCCGCCAATCTGCGTGAGATTGATCATCTCGCTGCAGTGCTGGGCCAGAATAGCAACGAGTTGCGGCATGTCGTGCCGACGGTCGAGGCTCGCGACGTCGGGGACATCCTGTTCGACGATTGCCCGCGCATACGCCCGAAACCAGTCGCGACGGCGGGCACGATCGGACCGGGTGAGTGCTTCCGGGAAGCCGCCGGTAGCGACG
>JANOKE010000460.1:0-6903 GCA_031419135.1 Gemmatimonadaceae bacterium | reverse complement strand
CGGTTATGGCGGAGCACCGCGCGGACACACGATACGTTTGATGATGTCTCACTCCTATCCGTCCTCTGCGCCCTCCGCGTACCCTGCGGTAAATAGCTTGCAGTGAACAGCCCAAAGGGCCGCTCGGGTACCTCAGCAGGTTGCCTTTTTTCACGCCAAAAAGTTAATGAACCTGCGCGGAATTTCCGGCAGGCTGACCCACCGCTCGCGAGTACTGTCAGCGCCGTCGCACAATCGTCACCGACTCGATCACGTCCCCTTCCTGCACGCGGTCCATGACGTCGAGTCCTTTCAACATGGTCGCAAACACGGTGTAGTCGTGGTCCAGCCGGAAGTTGTCCACCAGATTGATGAAAATCTGACCATCGCCCGTGTCGCGACCACGCGTCGAAATGCCGAACGTTCCGCGCGCGTGTCGCGCGAATCCCACTTCGTCGCGCATGAATGTTGTGGTGAGTCCATCATATTCATCCGCGCCAGGGCTGCCCCCTTGCAGCACGAACACCGGCACGATGCGGTGCCACGTCAGTCCGTTAAATGCTCCGCGTTCGGCGAGTTGCACAAACATGGCCACCGTTACCGCCGCATGATCGGGCAGCAACGCCATCTCGATCGTGCCAAGGTTCCTGAGTTGCAGCCGGGCAGTGGCACCGCGCAGCGCCGCAAGTGTTGCTGCCGTGGGGAATGGCGCAGGCGAATACCGGGTGGTAAGTGCGCTCGTGGGCACGTGCGTACGTTCCGCGATAATTCTGGCCGCCAGCGCGGCAACGTCGGGATCAAGATCGCGCGTAAGCGGCATCAAGCGCGAGGCCGCCGCCGAATCGGCACCCTCCTGCAATCGCTGCAGCAGCGCCATGCGTGGGTCACGGTTGGTGGCGACCCGCGTGGCCGAGAGTCGGAGCAGCGCGTCTACCAAGGTGGGCACGTGCGCGCCAAGCGACGGGGAGTTCTTGAAGTGTGCGGCGGCCGCCAGAACGAGGCCTGCGTGTGAACTCTTGAGCGCGCGCAACGCGTCGTCGTCGGTGGACAGCGCAGCGATGGCGACGTTGGGAGCACTGTCGCGCGCCAAACGCGCGAGCACGGAATGGTTGTTCAACACCTTGGCGGCCGAGGCCGCGTACGCGCGAACCTGCCACACGGTGGACGACGCCAGTCGCGCCAGTCCGGTGTGTGCGCGCGTTGGGTCAACCTTGGTCAATGCGATCAGGGCACGCGCCTGCACGCGCCAGTTCGCGCCGCGCTGCATCAGTGAATCGATGAGCGGAGCCGGACACTGCTTTTCGCCCAAAACGTCGATGGCGGCGAGCACCACATGCTGACTCTCGTCGCCCAGCGCCGTCGCGGCACGCTCACACGTGCCGGCCACGCGCATGCTCTGGTAGCGAACCAACGGCGACGGATCGTCGATCCACTGACGCGAGGCCGACACCGCCAGACGTCGCACCTGCGGGCTGCTGTCACGGAGCGCGATGGCCATCGTGGTCGAATCGCGATCGCCGGCTGCCGTAAGGGCCAAAAGCAACAGTTGACGAATCTCGGCTCCACCGTTCTCGCGCAACGCTACACGCAACGCGGCCACGGTTTCGCTCGATGGCCGCGAGGTGCGAGCGGTACGTCGCAGCAGTGATTCCAATCCGCGTGCCGCGCCGCTGCGCGCGACAACATCCGTTTCGCGTAGTCCGCTTGTCAGCGCCAACACCACGGCGGCGGTTGGCGGCACTGCGGGCGCGCCGGGCTTGGCGGCCGGAGATCGACCGATGGTTTCGAAAAGCGCTGAACGAACGGTCGCGTCGCGCTCGCTGGCCAACAGCGCGGCAAAGTCGAACGAGGCACCACTCTGTCCGAACGCGTTCAGTGTCTCGCGTCGTACGGATACGGCGGGCGAACGCAAGAGCCCCGCAAGTCCCGCGACAAGATCGGCTCGCTCGATTCGGCCAAACGCCCGCGCGGCCAGTCGCTGCAACACGGTGTCACCGCTGGCCACCGCCGCGTTCAATACATCGAGCGAGCGCTGATCGGCTCCTCGGGCGTGTTCGGCGGCCAACACCTGGTAGGCTGTGGGCGCTGTGGGGACATTCGACTGGAGCGCGATCGCAAAAAGCAGCCACATGGCGGAATCCGGTGTGAGAGGGCCTGACGGCAATATGCGACGGTTCCCCGAACGCAGACAGCGGCCGCTGCGTAGTTTTCACGGCTACCCACAAACCACGTCCTTCTACACTGGAGTTCCCATGCGACCCCCCGGGCTCGCCCGCATTGCTCTCGGTCTTTCGCTGTGTGCGGCACCGGCAAACGTGCATGCGCAGGCTGCCAGAAGTTCCGGCAAGCTCAATCACTACGGCAATCCTGCCAAGGTCGCACCGGCGCCAACGAAGGCCGCAATCGACGTTCGCGATCTGCAGATCCGGCTCTATCAGTTCGCGGACGATTCCATGATGGGTCGCCAAGTGGGTCGGCTCGGCAACAAGAAGGGCACGGACTACATCGCGGCCGAGGTGAAACGGCTCGGGTTAGTACCGGCCGGAGACAACGGTACCTACTTCCAGGTGCTGCCGTATCACCTGCGCAAGTTCACCGAACACTCGCGCGTGACGGTTGATGGCAATCCCATCGCCTGGAACGTGGATGTGGTGGCCATACCGGGTGCACGCGCTCCGCGCGCGATTGCCAACGTGGAGGTGATTTTTGGCGGCACCGCCGGCGACACCACACAGCAGATCTCGACGGCGCAGGCGGCCGGCAAGTTTGTCGTGCTGTTGCCACAGGCTGGCAGCCGCGGCGCCGGTGGCCCGCAGGGGCCACAAGCGTTCGGTGGTGGACGCGGCGGACCCGCGCCCGCGCCCAATCGTTTTGCCGATGCAGCGGCAGTGGCAACGATTGATCTGGACAACCTCACAGCGGCGCAGCGTGTGGCGCTGAATGAGCCCACGGTCGCGTCGCAAGCGGGAGGTGGTGGCCGCGGTGGTCCTCCCGGTGGTGGTCGTGGTGGAGCTGTGCCAGCACCGGTCGATTCCCTCGCGCTGCTCAAAGCGCAGTTGGCGGCGTTGCAGCCGCAACCGGTGCTTCGTATCACAAAGGCTGCGGCAGCCCGCCTGTTTGCGCGTACCAGCTTTGACGGCGTGACCGTTGGCGCCAAGGGCGGTGTGGTGAACGCGTCACTCGAGTATGTGGATATGCCGTCGGAGTTCGCGCGCAACGTGGTAGCGATCATTCCCGGCAGCGACCCGGTGCTCAAGCATCAGTATGTTGCCATTGGTGGTCACAACGACCATGTGGGCCTGACGGCGACACCCGCCGACAAAGATTCGCTGAAAGCGTTCAACGATCAGCGCATCCGGTGGCAGATCGCGAATAGCATGACCCAGCCCACCATCGAGGTGACGTCCAGGTTTGTCGTGAACATGGACAGCATCCGCAAATTGTATCCGAAGCCGCGCCTCGATTCGGTCAATAACGGCGCCGATGACGACGGATCGGGTTCCATGGCCGTGCTGGAAATCGCCGAGGCGATTCAGGCCATGCCGGTGAAACCGAAACGGTCCACCCTGTTCGTGTGGCACAACGGTGAAGAGGGCGGGCTGGTTGGCTCGGCGTTCTTCGTCAACAACCCCACCGTGCCGCTCGATTCCGTCGTGGCGCAGATCAACATTGACATGATCGGTCGCGGTCGTGCCGAAGACATCCCCGGTGGCAGTGGCGACTATGTGGGTGTCGTGGGTTCATTCTTCGATTCGAAAGATCTTGGTGAAACCGTAAAGGCGGTGAACGCCAGGGCCGCCAAGCCGCTCACGCTCGACTACAGGTTTGACGATCCTATTGCGTGGGCAGGCTACAACAACATTTACGGGCGCAGCGATCACTTCAACTATGCCAGGGCGGGCGTGCCCATCGCGTTCTTCTTCACCGGGCTGCACGGCGACTACCACCAGCGCAGCGACGAAGCCGAATTCATCGACTATCCGCACTACGCCAAAATCGCGAACTACATCAAGCAACTCACGGTGGAAGTGGGCAACGGGCCAAGGCCGCAATTGAACGGGACGAAGCCGGCGAAGCCGCGTCCGATTGGATGACGGGACGACGATTTGAGACGGGAGATTGAAGACGGAAGACGGGAGACATCCAACCGGCTGGACGTCTCCCGTCTCCCGTCTGTTTTCTCCTACCTCACCACTCGTGCTTTGGACACCCGGACGAAAAACAAATGCGAATTCAATCCCGGGTTCGCGCCGCCCATGCTCATGTTCGACAAGTGGTGCAGGTTGTATCCCGATGACACTGAATACCGCGGTGTGACGCGCCATTCCAGTGCGACCGACGTTGCCGCGGTGAAATTCGCCTGCGTGGCTTTGCCATACGGGACCACCGCTGAAAAAAATGCCCCGCCTGCGGTAATGTTGTAGATCACCGACAACCGGGATACGAGTGGCCGTGAGAGCTCCGCACCGAAGGGGGCAAGGCCGGCGCCATACACGTCGTGCAACGTGTAGCGTGCAAATCGCTTCGGATCGCCGAATGCCTCGGCGTTCCTCGTGGCGGTTGGCAACCGATTCACTGGTGCGCCCACGCTCGCGACAATCGCCGGCAGCATTTCCACCAGCCACGAGAACTGAATCCCCTTGCGCACGAATAGCGTGCGGGACAACTGCACGCCGGCAATGCGGAACGCCGCGCCGTCGAATTTCTCGTTATTGGATGCAGTGCGGATGGAGAACGCGGAGCCGCTCCACACCGTATACCCCGTGGCGAGCGGGCCACCGCGAAACGGCCGGGGCAGCGCCCCGTTGCCGGGATGTGCGACCACCTCGGGGCTGCCACTCGCGGTATCCGAAGCCGCACCGCTGGATGCGCCTTGGGCTCGCGCGGCCAGCGGCGCGAGCCCAAGAAATGCATACCGGATCGTTGTCGCGCGCACGCGCGCGCAGTAGCGCAGACCCAATCGTGTCTCCGTTCTGGTGGTGGTGTTGGCGTTCGTCACCCTTTGGGCAGAGTTCAGACGATTTACGCAGCACTGCGGGCAAACGCTTGTCCAGTGGTGTCCGCTGCCCCAGCTTCGAACTGGTAGTCTCCCTCTGACCGCGAACACCCGATGAACGATTCCCATACTCCCGGTCCGTCGTCCGAAAATTCACCTCCGGCGGGTGACGAGGTCCGGGCCACGCCAAACGACCTTGCGCAGCTCGGGGTGGTTCGACTGGACCTGCTGCGTGTTCATCGCGCGCTCCTGAGCGTCGAACGTCTGCGGTACGAAAAAGCGCGAGGCACGATCGCCAACAACAGCGCCTTCCTCCAGCTGATCATTGCCGACCCATGGTTTGACTGGCTTCGGCCCATGGCCCAGCTGGTCCTGATGATTGACGAACGGACGGACGACAAGAAACTGCTGTTGGGCACCACTGAGGCGCGGTCGCTGCTCGACCGGGCTAAATCGCTGCTGCGGGCCGATGTAGACGGGGACGCGTTCCAACGCCTCTTCCACGACGCGGTCCAGGCCTCACCGGAGCTCGCTGTGCTGGCTCGACAGGTGGCCATGGGACATCGGCCGGAACCCTGAGCGGCATTGTGTCCCAAAGGCTGGACCGCCGGGCTCGCCGGTGTCATCGTTCATGGGTTCGGAGTGTATTCACCTATTGTGTTCCGGGTGTCGGAGCCGGTACCCGTTCTGAGACTTCCTCAATAATGCCTATCGGATGCACGCCGTAGCTCGACACGGGGGATCCATGGTGCTGACCGCGATGCTTATCGCCGGTCCATTCGCGTCGTGCGCCCGGAACGGCCCGTCGACGAGTTCGCTCGCCAGGCGCGAGACACCATCATCGCCGACCTACCTCGCGCAGTTCGATTCGCTCTGGACGCATTTCGACGCGCTTTATCCGTCGTTCGACTACAAGGCCGTCGACTGGAAGGCACAACGCGCGCTGTACCGCGGTCGCGCGCAGCGGGCGCGCTCGCAATCCGAGTTCGTTTCGCTGGCCCGGGAGATGCTCGAACCCCTGCGCGATCTGCATGTCTGGTTTGTCGATCCACGCGGGCAGACGGTATCGACCTTTCGGCCCACGCGGGTCTCGAATTTCGATGGATCACGTTGGCGTCGCGCATTGCGTGGCGCGGGGTACGTGCAGCGTGGAAGCGACATCGGTGAAGCGACGGTGGGTGGTTTTGGCTACCTGTTCATCGGCAGTTGGAATGGCGCGGTTGACGTCACGTCACTCGACATGACGCTGTCACGCGTGCGGGATGCACCGGGGCTTATCATCGACCTGCGAACAAATGGTGGCGGCAGCGATGCCACCGCGCTGGCCTTTGCGTCGCGGTTTACCGTGCGCAGCTTTGCCGCCTCGTACGTCCAGGTCAGGAACGGCCCGCAGCACAGCGATCTCGGTGTGCCGTCGGCGCGCATGGTGTCGCCGCGCGGACCCTGGCAGTTCCTCCGACCCGTCATCGTCATTGCCGGTCGGGCGGGGTTTAGCGCGACCGAGAGTTTTGTCGCGGCGATGCGCACCTTGCCCAACGTCACGGTGATCGGTGACACCACGGGAGGTGCGTCGGGCAACCCCGCCACGTTCCCGCTCGGCAACGGCTGGTTATACACGATTCCCCAGTGGATCGAGTTTGGCCCCGATCATCAGCCAATCGAATGGCGTGGGGTTCCGCCGCATGTCGCACTGGCCTGGATGCCGTCGGTGTATGAACGCGATCGCGATCCACTGATCGACGCAGCGGTCGGGCTGTTGGGCGAGCGAAATGGCCTCTTCCGCATTGCACCGTCTGGCAGCGGCCGTGCCGATACCAGTGCGATCATGAAGCCGCGCAATCGCCAGCCGGGCCGTTGATCCATCGGCGAGGGTGCGCGTATCCCACGACGTGTGCAAATGTGGTCCAACTGGCGCGACACCGATTGTT
>JANOKE010000459.1:0-1498 GCA_031419135.1 Gemmatimonadaceae bacterium | reverse complement strand
CGGTTTCAAGGGTGTCCACGATTTGAATTTCAATTGCCATGTGGCGATGCTCCGGGCGGTTCATCACCCGGAGTGACGCATGCACGTGGGCAAGACGTTGTTCGCACAAGTGATGGAGTTCGTGCCGTGGAAGACGTTCGGTCGGATCATCGAACGACACCACGGTGATGCGGGGGTGCGCACGCTGGGCTGCGCGGACGTGTTTCGGGTCATGGCGTTCGCCCAGCTCACCTGGCGCGAGTCGCTGCGGGATATCGAGGTGTGCTTGGCGGCCAATCAGGCCAAGCTGTTTCACATGGGGCTCAAGGTCGCGCCGGCGCGCGCGACGTTGGCCGATGCGCTGAACCGACGCGACTGGCGCATCTACCACGCGTTGGCGCAGCGCCTGATCGTGCGGGCCCGAGTGCTGTATGCGCACGCGCCCGCCGTGCTGGGGCTCGATGCGAGCGTGTATGCGCTGGACTCCACTACGATCGATCTGTGTCTGAGTCTGTTTGCGTGGGCGCCGTTTCGCTCGACGAAAGCCGCGATCAAGCTGCACACGCTGCTCGATTTGCGGAACGCGATCCCGGCGTTCATTCACATCAGCGAAGGAAAGCTGCACGATGTCAATGTGCTGGACCTCCTGCCCGTGGAGGCTGGGTCCTTCTATGTGATGGATCGAGGGTACGTCGACTTCGCGCGCTTGTACACGATGCATCAAGCGGGGGCCTTCTTCGTCACCCGGGCCAAGCAGGGCATGGATGCGCGGCGCGTGTACTCGGCCCCCACCGCCCGAGGCGACGGCGTGATCTGCGACCAACGCGTCATGCTCAACGGCTTCTACTCTGCCAAGCACTACCCGGAGCATCTGCGCCGCATTCGTTTCAAAGATCCGACGTCGGGCAAGACGTTGGTGTTCCTGACCAACAACACCGGCTTGCCCGCCCTGACCATCGCCGCGTTATACAAGAGTCGCTGGCAAGTGGAAATCTTCTTCAAGTGGATCAAGCAGCACCTGCGCATCAAGCGGTTCCTGGGCACCAGCGAGAACGCCGTGAAGACGCAGATCTGGTGTGCCGTCGCGACCTACGTGCTCATCGCCATCGTCAAGGAGGAACTGCATCTCGAGGCCTCGCTCTACACGTGCCTGCAAGTCTTGTCGGTGTCCGTGTTTGAGAAGACCCCTCTTGGCGACGCTCTCCAGCCCGATCGCGCACCGCCGGATCCCTCGCTGACCGCTGAACAACTGATCTTGTTCGACGCCTGACCGCTCGTCGTGTCGGATTACACATTTTGCGCGCATCACGCGTCGAGAACGCACCGATATTACGAGTGGCGACCGCGACGACCGACACTTTTGCAAACACACATGCCGCTAACTCATTGCAGGGCTTCGTCTTTCAACCGGACACTACTGAGAGTGGATGAATCCTCACCTTTCCGCGACGGTCCGATCGGGTTCACAACTTGTTTCGATCTTCGACGCAGGGCCGGCAGTCGGAGCATCGAGCAGTTG
>JANOKE010000458.1:0-7179 GCA_031419135.1 Gemmatimonadaceae bacterium | reverse complement strand
ACGCCATCGTCCAACGGCACGATCTGACGTTGCACCCAGCGCCCCGCCATGCCTGGCACCGGTGCCGGCACGGACATCGCGACAGGTCGCCCCGTCGCGAGGACGTCAAGGCATTGCTCCCACAAACCGGTTGCCCGGCTGAACGGAAAGACATCCAGCAGTGGGCGGCCAACAATGCCCGACAACGGCAAATCGGCAATGAACAGAGCCCGGGCACTGGCCTCGACGAGTACGAAGTCGACGACTTTACCCCCGGCATCGCGTACCGCCTCCACGATCACGAACGCGTCGGAACCAGCGTCCAGCGCCGCCCGGAAGCGGCCCTCGGCTTGACGCAGCGCCGCCGCCACTCGGCCTTGTTCGGTGACGTCGCGCCCAACCACCTCCAACCACAGCATACCCGATGGCGAGCGGCGCAACGTGCGCGCCGCAAACTGCAGTGTTCGCGTCGCGCCGTCGTACCCCACGACCACCTCGTTCGTGGGCGTCGCGTGGTCGCCACGTGCCGATTGAACGAATGACTCCAGCCAACTGGCAAGCGCTGGGCGCGCCGACCACCCCGGTGTCTCCCACAGCAACGTGCCGACAATCTCCCCGAGCGTGGCACCGGCGAACGCGAGCGCACGCTGATTGGCGTCGAACACGCGCCCGTCGAGCCCGAGCAGCGCAACCATATCCGGACTGTGCTGGAAGGTTGCATCGAGCATCGCCAGCCGATCGAGGGAATCCGGAACCGTCACAGGGCGGGAACAAAGTGAAACAACGGAAGCCGCGGTCGTTCACAGAATAGCATCGGCGCTCGGCGGCGCAATCAGGGCGAGCGGTGTGGCTCCATGGCGAACGCCAACCGGGGCTGTGACGCAGATGCGGGTATCGGCGTCTACAAGCTGATGCTGGCCAAATGCTTCCCCCAACCTGAGCGGATCGTCGCATGGGAGTAATCGCGACGCTCCTCGCCCACGAACCCCGGCTTGCGCGCCTTCGCAGTGCGGCGCGTGACCGGTATCGTTTCGTGACGTGCGAGGACTGGACTTCGCTGACCCGCGCCTGTGAGCGTGGACCTATCAACGTTGTGGTCTTCGACCTCTACGTTGATGGCCGGGCTGATTTCGAGCGCGTCCGTCAACTGCGTGTGCGCGTACCCCGTGCGGCGCTGGTGGCGTATGTCGACGTCACACGAGAACGCGCCAAAGACATGTTCGATGCCGGTCGATGCGGTATCGATGTGCTGGTGATCGCCGAAGAGACGGACACCCCGGCGGCACTCGCGGCGTTGCTCGATCAGGCCGAAGCACGCAGTGTTTCGAGTTTGCTCAAACCACACCTCGCCGGTTTGCGCAGTGTGGTTCGCGATTCCGTCATGCTGTCCGTGACCCGTGCTCACGAACGGCTCACGCCCGACAGCCTGGCCCGCCTGATCGCCGTGTCACGCCGCCTGTTGTCCAAACGACTGGAAGGCGCCCAGCTCCCCCCGCCGCACCAAATGCTCACGTGGGGACGTCTCATTGTGGCCGCCAGCATGCTCGAGGATGGATCGCGCAGCGCCGACGGTGTGGCCAGCGCACTCGACTTCCCTTCGGGGAGCGCGTTCCGCAATACCTGCCAGCGCTATCTGGGCTGCACGCCGCACCAGATCCGTCTGCGCGGCGGAGCAGGCTGGGTGATCCAGGAGCTGCTCGTGAACCGCGAGAAGCGTCGCGAGATCAGTGCACACGACGACGACATGAACGAGAGCGCCGCCGCGTAGACGCCGTCAGTGGACAGGGTTGGTCCGTCGCCGGTACCTTGCGACATGCACTCGCCTCGTCCGCTGCACCTGGGCCTCACCGGAAATATCGCCAGCGGGAAGAGTACGGTCGCGCGACAATTGGCCGCGCTTGGCGCGACGGTGATCGACGCCGATGTGCTGTCGCGAGAGGCCGTCGCTTCGGGTACTGCTGGCTTCGAGGCAGTCGTCCAGCGTTTCGGACCCGACGTCGTTTTGCCCAGCGGTAACCTCGATCGGGCCGCGCTTCGTCGTATCGTGTTTCACGATGCGCAGGCCCGCGATGCACTGAACGGCATCGTACATCCAGCCGTCGGGCGCCTGCGCGACGCGCACTTCCGTGCCGCCGCGCTTCGCGGCGATCGCGTGGTCGTTTCGGACGTTCCGTTATTGTTCGAAGTTGGCCTTGAGCACTCGTTCGATGGCCTGGTGCTCGTCGATGCGCCGGCCGCCGTTCGCAAGACGCGACTGATGCGCGATCGTGGACTGTCGTCCGACGACGCGGAGGCAATGATCGCCGCGCAATGGCCGAGTGAAAAAAAGCGAACTGCCGCCACCTGGGTCATCGACAACGATGGTACACCAGCGCAGCTTCAAGCACGTGTTGCCGCGCTCTGGCACATCTTTCTCGAGTTGGCCGACCGGCACCGCCGCAGTACGTCGGCTTCCTGATATCCCGATATCCCTTCGGAGCACAACGTGTCGAACATCCCTGCCGATCTGCGTTACACCAAGGAACATGAATACGTCCGAACCACCAGCGACGCCGGGGTCGTCGCCATTGGGGTCACAGACTTCGCGCAAGGCGAGCTGGGAGACATCGTCTACGTGGAATTGCCGAAGGTCGGTGCGCACTATGGCTCGCACGACGTGTTTGGCACCATTGAAGCGGTGAAGGCCGTGTCGGAACTCTACATGCCCGTGGCGGGCGAAGTGGTAGAGGTGAACGCGCGACTGGACGGCGAGCCGGCACTGATCAACACCGACCCATACGGCGACGGGTGGATGATCAAGGTGCGCATCCTGGCCGGTGGAGACGCAGGGCTGATGACATCCGCCGAGTATACCACGCAACTCGGCGAGTAGCGCCACGCGCCTCACGTGGTGGCGACGTACTCCTCAATCGGCGGACAGGCACACACCAGATTGCGATCGCCGAACGCGCTCTCGATCCGCCCCACCGTCGGCCAGAACTTTCGCTGACGCGTCCAGGCCGTGGGGTACGCAGCCTGCTCGCGCGTGTACGGCCGATCCCAGGTATCGCTGGTGACATGCGCCGCCGTATGCGGCGCCCGCTTGAGCACGTTGTTCTCGCGATCGACCTCGCCGCGTTCGATCGCCGCGATCTCGTGACGGATGCCGATCATCGCTTCGATAAAGCGGTCGAGTTCCACCTTCGACTCGCTTTCCGTTGGCTCGACCATCATCGTGCCGGCTACCGGGAACGACATGGTTGGCGCATGGAATCCGTAATCCATCAACCGCTTCGCCATGTCTTCCACTTCCACGCCGGCAGCGCTCTTCGCCGTGCGGGTGTCGAGAATGCATTCGTGCGCCACCAGCCCGTTCTGTCCCCGATACAGCACGGGATAGTGTGTTGCAAGCTTTGTCGCGATGTAATTGGCGTTCAGAATCGCCAGTTTCGTGGCGAGAGCCAGTCCTGCTCCACCCATCATTCGGATATAGACGAACGAGATGGGCAGGATGCTCGCGCTGCCCCACGGTGCCGCCGACACCGGTCCGATTGGCGAACTGCCTCCCGTGGGGATGACCGGATGCGTGGGCAGAAACGGAAGCAGTTGCGACGCCACGCCTATGGGGCCCATCCCGGGACCGCCGCCACCGTGCGGAATGCAAAATGTCTTGTGCAAGTTGAGATGGCACACATCCGCGCCCAGATCGCCCGGACGCGAGATACCAACCATCGCGTTCATGTTTGCGCCATCCATGTACACCTGCCCACCGTGCCGATGCACCAGGGCGGTGATCTCCTTGATACGCGATTCGAATACGCCATGCGTTGACGGATACGTCACCATCAGCGCGCCGAGGTTGGCCGCGTGCGCTTCGGCCTTGGCCCGCAGATCGTCAACATCGATATTGCCGTCGGTGTCGGTTTTCACCACGACCACAGAGAAGCCCGCCATCACGGCACTGGCCGGATTCGTCCCGTGTGCCGACTGTGGAATGAGGCAAACCGTGCGATGCTGATCGTTGCGGGCGTGATGATATGCGCGAATGACCAGCAACCCGGCATACTCGCCTTGCGAGCCCGCATTCGGCTGCAGGGACACGCCGGCGAACCCGGTCACTTCCGCGAGGTCCTGCTCGAGTTCGCGGAACATCGCCGCGTAACCTTCGGTTTGCGTCGACGGCGCAAACGGATGCAACTGGCCAAACTCCGGCCACGTCACCGGAATCATCTCGGAGGTCGCGTTCAGCTTCATCGTGCACGACCCCAGCGGAATCATGCCATGGACGAGCGAGAAGTCCCGGGCCTGCAGCGCAAAGAGATAGCGCAGCATCTCGGTCTCGCTCTGATAGCTGTTGAACACCGGATGTGTCAGGAACGGTGACACCCGGCGAAACCGTTCGTCGAAGCGAGCGTCGGAATCTCCCGCCACGTCCTCGAACGCAAAGTCGGGCACCTCGCCGCCGTTGAACACCGTCCACAAATCCACGATGTCGGCTGGCGTGGTGGTTTCGTCAAGCGCCACCGTGAGCGCGCCGGGGGCAAGCACGCGCAAGTTCATATGGTGGGCATCGGCGGCGGCCAGAATGTCTTCTTGTCCGTGCGCACCAACCTCCACGCGAATCGTATCGAAGTAGTTCTCGTGCGTGATGGCGAAACCCAGCTTCTCCAGTCCAGCCGCAAGGGCCACCGCCAATCCATGCACGCGACGGGCAATGCGAGCCAACCCCTGCGGGCCATGGTACACCGCGTACATGCCCGCCATCACGGCCAGCAACACCTGCGCCGTGCACACATTGCTGGTGGCCTTCTCTCTACGGATGTGCTGCTCGCGTGTTTGCAGAGCCATCCGCAGCGCCGGTTTGCCGTCGGCATCTCGCGAGACACCAATGATGCGCCCCGGTAACAGTCGTTTGAATTCGTCGCGCGTCGCGAAAAACGCCGCATGCGGTCCGCCAAAGCCCATCGGCACCCCGAAGCGCTGGGCGCTCCCTACCGCAATGTCCGCCCCCCATTCCCCCGGCGGCGCCAACAGACACAGCGACAACAAATCCGTTGCCGCAATCACCATCGCACCCTTGGCGTGCGCCTGTTCGCACAGGGCACGATAGTCCACTACGGCGCCATCGGTGCCGGGATACTGCAGCAGCACGCCAAACATGGTTTCATCGACCGTCAGCATGGCCGGATCGGTCACGATCACCTGCACACCGCGCGCCTCGGCGCGAGCCCGCACCACTTCGATCGTCTGTGGATGACAATCGAACGCGACCACGAACGTATTGCGTGCGCCACTGCCCTTCGAGGCCATCGCCAGCGCCATGGCCTCGGCCGCCGCTGTCGCCTCGTCCAGCAGCGACGCGTTCGCGATCTCGAGTCCCGTCAGATCGATCACCATGGTCTGGTAGTTGAGCAGCGCTTCCAGACGACCCTGAGCGATTTCGGCCTGGTACGGCGTGTAGGCCGTATACCATGCCGGATTCTCGAAGACATTGCGGAGAATGACGCCGGGCGTGTGCGTGCCGTAGTAGCCCATCCCCAAATGCGAGCGACACACTTTGTTGCGCGACGCCATGCGCCGGAGCGCCGCCAGCGCCTCGGGTTCGCTGCGAGCAGGTCCGGTGGCCAATGTCCCGCGGAATCGAATGGATTCCGGCACGACCGCATCGATAAAGGCATCAAGCGAGTCGTAACCCAGGGCGGCAAGCATCTCCCGTTGCTCGGCGTCGCTGGGACCATTGTGACGCGGAATGAACGAATCAGCCGCAAACGACGACGACGACGCGGTACGTGTTGCCATAACCTTCCTCGAAAAAACGAGCCGAAGCTCGGCACATGCCGGGAGTTTTGAGATGAACACGGTAAACTTATCGCATGGTGACCGAACCGTTGCGAAGCAAATCGTGGTCCGGCGCGTGGCCGACCGAATGGCGGATCATGCGCTCGGCGCCCGGGAACGGTGCCTACAATATGGCCGTGGACTGCGCACTGCTCGCGTCGGCCAGAGATCGCGACTTCGGTGTCTGGCGCACCTACGCATGGGATCGTCCAACGATTTCATTCGGCAGGAACGAATCTGTACGGTCTCACTTCGACGACGCCTCGCTGACAGCGGCCGGTCTCGTGGCCGTGCGCCGACCAACGGGCGGCCGAGCACTGCTGCATGCGGCCGAGGTGACCTACAGCGTCACGCTGCCCATTGCCCAGCAGACACAGTGGACCACGGTGTACGCAGCGGTCAATTGCGTGCTGCTGTCGGCCCTGCGCGCACTGGGAGTATCGGCGGAACTGTCGTCGGACTGCCCCACGCCACTCCTGCGTCCCGATGGACCCGTGTGCTTCGACCAGCCTGCGCCCGGCGAAATCGTTGTACGGGGTGCCAAGTTGGTCGGCAGCGCCGTGTGGCGGGAACGCGGCGCCTATTTGCAACACGGCAGTATCCTGCTCGCCGACTCCCAACATCGGCTACAGCACGCCAGACGGTCGGCACAGCCCACACCTCCGTCTGCCGCCACGCTCAACGACTGCCTCACTCCGCCGCCAGCGTGGGACACCGTGGCGACGGCGCTCGAGGAGGCGTTGCGCGCGACCGTCTCGGCCCGTCACAGTGGAGCCCTCTCTGGCGACGCCGTTCCGCTCGACCCGAATGAGATCACGCGTCACGAAGTGCGCTTTCGTGACCCGACCTGGCTCTGGCGCCGATAGGGGCCACTCGGCATCGTACGGCGCAGCAATTCCTGATATCCCCGAACCCGAACCCCATGCCCCTGTTTCTCCGTTGCGCCGCAAAGCGGAATGTCTCGACACGGAGACTTTACCGGTCGCCCAACGCGGTACTGGTCGCCATCAGTGCGACGCTGCTGGTGGCCTGCGGGGACGGCGGAAAACGCGTTGGGGTCACGAACGAAGAAACGGGCGGCACCATGGTCATCGTGCAACCCACCGAGCCCAAGACGTTATTCCCGCCGCGCGCCAACGGGACGCAGGAACTTGCGGTGGTGGCGTCACTGTTTGAGCGCCTTGCCGAGATTGGTCCCGCGCTTGGCACCATTGGCGATGCAGAGTTTACGCCGCGCCTCGCGAAAAGCTGGAGTTGGGCGCCCGATTCACTGTCCATTGCGTTCGCGATCAATCCCGATGCACGCTGGCACGACGGGGTGTCGGTGCGCGCCGAAGACGTGCGGTACACCTTTCATGTGTACACCTCGGACGCCGTCCTCAG
>JANOKE010000457.1:0-1056 GCA_031419135.1 Gemmatimonadaceae bacterium | reverse complement strand
CAGCGCGAAGATCACACCGCACGTGACGACATATCGTTTCACGACACTCCTCCTGTCAGGTTATGCGCAACGCCTGCGGCGGTGACTCCCGCTCTGACGTTGTCTGACCCAACACCACTGCATCATAATCACCGACAGGCTACCGCCCGCCATTCGCCCGTCGCCCCCTCGCCAGATGCCGGAAGCCGCGTCATACTTGGCAGTGCATGTGGCCCTTCCTGGCCACGCAACGGGTACATACGTCGTTCTTCCCCGACTCCAAACCATGCCGATTCCCGATCAAAACAGTTTCAACCACATCGTGTTGAATACGGTCGAGAGCGAGCCCGCGCTGTCGGTGCGCGCGACGATGTCCAGTTTCTTCAACTCCACAAACGCGACGGACGATCGCTACGATATCGTACGGGAGGGCGGGGATCCCATCAAGACCAAACGGCTGGTGGACTTGATTTTCGACGAGAATCCGCAGGTGACGGCGAAGCGGCGCGCAGTGATCGGCGACATGTCGCGAGAGGATTTCGATCGCCGCTTCAAGGCGGGTCGAGAGCTCTACGAAGGAAAGCTGCTCCACATGGTTGAGATTTTCGCGATGAAATCGTTCCCGGAAACGTTTTTCCACCCGCAGATCGCCCGCGCGCTCGTGGCCACCGGTCGCCTGACCGACCCTCACACGGCGGAAGCGCGCATCCTGGAAACCGGCATGGTGATTGTCCTTGCCCTGGAGAAGAAGGAGGGACTGGCGATCATGCTGGGCATGGGCCGCTCACACGATCGCCGTTCGCGTGAGTTGTACAATGCCGACACCGTGGAGTTCACGCTGTTGACCTTCTCGTACTTCGGTGCCAAGGTCTCCAACGTGCGGGAGGAAGACTGGTTTTTCTATTGGCGGGTGTTCGGATCGATGATGGGACTGCCGCCGGACCGATTGCACCACAACTACGAGGAGGCGCGCGCACGCATGAAGGCCCTGCACGTGCAGTGTGACGGTGCGCCCTCCGAACACAGTCGGCGATTGTTGGAGACCTTCCGGTCGCTCTTCCTCAACAACGACACGAA
>JANOKE010000456.1:0-6082 GCA_031419135.1 Gemmatimonadaceae bacterium | reverse complement strand
GTAACATCGCCCGACCAACAGCACGAACGCGCGAAACTACATGCCAGCACCCATGACACCGAATCCCAAGAAACCTGTCAACTGGACGCGACATTCCAAAACGCTGTCCTTCTGGATCCTTGTGATCCTCATTCCGGTCGCTTTTCTCACCTGGTCCGGTGGGCGGCAGGCGCAGTCGCCTGAGATCACGTACACCCAGTATCGCCAGCAGCTCGAGTTGGGAAATGTGAAAGCCGTCACGTTTCAGCCCGACAACGTGATGCTGGGTGTGTTCAATCAGTCGGTGAAAGTGGGGCCGCGTGATTCGCGGAATTTCACGGTCCGACTTCCGCAGGGACTCGCCGCCGACGAATCCAAGCGGCTCTACGAGCGTGGTGCCCAGATCTCTGCCCAGGAGGCGCGCGCCAACTTCGGCAGTTTGCTGATCACCATCCTGCCGTACGTCCTGCTGATCGGGTTCTGGATCTTTCTGTTCCGCCAGATGCAGTCGGGCGGCAACAAAGCGTTTTCGTTCGGGAAGAGCAAGGCGAAGTTGCTGACCGGCGACACGCCAAAGATTACCTTTGCCGACGTGGCCGGCGCGGACGAAGCAAAGGTCGAGTTGCAGGAGATCATCGAGTTTCTCAAAGACCCGCAGAAGTTCACGAAGTTGGGTGGCCGTTTGCCAAAGGGCGCGCTGCTGGTGGGTCCGCCAGGTACCGGAAAAACGCTGCTGGCGCGTGCCGTCGCGGGTGAGGCCGCGCGACCGTTCTTCTCCATGTCGGGATCCGACTTTGTCGAGATGTTTGTCGGCGTGGGTGCGTCGCGTGTGCGCGACCTGTTCGAGCAGGGCAAGGCGCAGGCGCCGTGCATCATTTTCATCGACGAAATCGACGCAGTCGGTCGTCATCGCGGTGGTGGCATCGGTGGCGGGCACGATGAGCGCGAGCAAACGCTGAACCAGTTGCTGGTGGAGATGGATGGTTTCGAGTCCAACGAAGGGGTGATTCTGATTGCGGCAACGAATCGTCCTGACGTGCTCGATCCGGCGTTGCTTCGCCCCGGCCGTTTCGACCGTCAGATTGTGGTAGACTTGCCCGACTTGCGCGGTCGCGACGGCATTTTGAAGGTGCACTTGCGCAACAAGCCACAGGCCGATGACGTGAGTGTCACGGCGCTGGCGCGTGGCACGCCCGGGATGGCCGGCGCCGATCTCGCGAACCTTGTCAACGAGGGCGCCTTGCTCGCGGCCCGGAAGGGCCATGACAAGATCTACATGAGTGATCTCGAGGAGGCAAAGGACCGCGTCATGCTGGGTGCCGAACGCAAGTCGCTCGTCATGAAGGACGAGGAACGTCGGCTCACAGCGTTCCACGAAGCGGGACACGCCGTGTGCGCGATGGTGGTGAAGGGCAATGATCCGCTGCACAAGGTCACCATCGTTCCCCGCGGGCGTGCGTTGGGCCTGGCGTTCACATTGCCGGAAGACGACCGCGTTTCGGTCACCCGCGAGCAGCTTGAAGCCCGACTCGTGATGGCGTACGGCGGTCGCGCTGCTGAAGAAATTGTGTTTGGTCGCGATCGCGTTACCACCGGTGCAGCCAGCGACATTCAGCAGGCGACTGGCATTGCCCGTCGCTACGTCATGCAGTGGGGGTTGTCCGACGCGATCGGGCCGATTCTGGTGGGAGACAACGAACAGGATCTGTTTCTGGGTCGTGAAATCCAATCACGCCGTGAAGTGTCCGAGCAAACGGCGCAGTTGGTTGATGCGGAAGTGAAACGCGTGGTCACGGAAGCGCATGCGCGCGCGGTGGCGGTGCTCACGGAGAACCGGTCGTTGCTGGACATCGTGGCCACACAACTGCTTGAGCGCGAAACACTCACGCGTGAAGACATCATTGTGCTCAAGGCTGGCAAGGAGCTGCCGCCTCGCTTGCCGCCCGATGCGGTGCCGGCATCCACACTTACCGTGTTGCCGCCCATGGTGCCAACGGCACGACCGGCGGCACCGCCGCTGCTGGGTGGGCCAGAGGTGGCGCCTGCCTGAGTGTGTCGGTTACGCGTGACCGGGTTGAGCGCGCCCGGTCACTGACGCGACGCGGATTTCAGCTGCCACCTGCCGCCGTGGCGGGTGGCATCAGCACGATACTGCTTTTCGCCACATATCTCGCAACAGCGGCCCCCGACCTCACCTTCTGGGATGCCTCGGAGCTGGCGACCGCAGCGCGCACGTTGGGTATCCCGCATCCACCGGGGACGCCGCTGTGGGTGTTGATGGGTCATGTCGCGTGGCAGCTGTTCAGTTTTGCGGGACCGGTGCGCGCCATCACCCTGTTGTCGGTGTGTGCCGGCGCACTGACCGGTGGAATCGGGGCCGCAATGGTCACGCGCTGGATCGGGACTCGTGGTGCGGTTGCGGCCGCCGTATCTGCCGGCACAATGATGACCGTTTGGGCCAATGCCACCGAGACCGAGGTGTACTCCGTGGCGCTGCTCTTCAGCGTCGCACTGTTGGCAGCGGGGGAGCGCGCCGGCAGACCGGACACCGGGGAGGATGTGCGAGAGCGGTGGCGCGGCGTCATGGTGCTGCTTGTCGGCCTCGCGGTGCCCCTGCATCTCAGCGTGCTGGTGGCCTTGCCGGCTGCAGTGGCACTTGCCTGGCGCGGCCGTCCGCCTCGTTCACGCGAGGTGGCCTGCTGGCTCGCCTTGCTGGCGCTCGGCTTATCGGCAATTGCCATTTTGCCGCTGCTTTCGGCGCGTGCACCCCAGCTTGATTCGGGCCATCCCGTTTCGGTTGGGGCGTTGCTGGACGTGCTGCAGCGAAAGCAGTACGCGGTTGCCGGGCTTTGGCCGCGCGTTGCACCGTTGTGGCTGCAGATGGGAAACGTGTTCGAGTGGGCCGACTGGCAGGTCGCGTATGGGCTGCACCCCGAACCGGCGCCGTCGTGGTCGCGAACACTGCTGTCGTTGGCGTGGGTGTGGCTTGCGGCATTGGGTGTTCGCGCGTTGTGGCGACATGAAGCGCGCGTGGGTCGCGCCATGCTACTCGTGCTGATCAGCGGCACATTCGGCGTGGCACTCTGGCTGAACATGCACGCCGGTCCTTCGTATGGCGCGGGCGTGCTGCCGCCTGGTGCGGCGCACGAGGCGCGCGAGCGCGATTACTTCTTCGTGCTGGGATTCTGGAGCTGGGGTCTCTGCGCCGGGGCAGGGATGGCTGCCATCGCCCGTCAATTTGCCCGCCACCTCCCGCGCGTGGTCACGGTGTTGCCGTTCGCGTTGGCGGCAGTTCCTCTGCTTGCCAATCGGTCGGCGATGGATCGCACCCGTGAGCCGGTCGCGACGCTAACGCGTACGACGGCGCGGCTGTTGCTGGAGTCGATGCCGGCGAACGGCGTCCTCTACACCGCGGGTGACAACGACTCATTTCCCCTGTGGTATCTGCAACAGGTTGAGCAGGTGCGACCCGACGTGCTGGTGGTGACCGTGCCGTTGTTGGGAGCACGATGGTACCGCGATCAATTGGTGCGTCGGGACGCGCTGCTACCGGCAGTGGCCGTAGACCGTTGGCCGGGCCTCGGCGCCGTGCTGCGTTCCTCAGCGATGCGCGCCGGAATGGCCCGGCGTCCGATACGCGTGAGCGTCTTGTTGAGCGGGCGCGATCGCCGCCTGATCGATCCTGGTGCGGGTTGGACGCTCGAAGGGCTGGTGTATGCACCCAGCTATGCGCTCAGGCCGGGAACAACTGGCCTGGTGCCAGCGGTCATGATCCGTGCGGGCGCACTCGTTCCCCCTTCGGCGCTCGGTGCGCTGCCGGCTGATGCCGATCCGGCGGCTCGTCAACTGCAAGGCATGCTCCGATGCACGCAGGTGCGCGTACTGACCGATTCGTTACTTGTGGGGACCTGTAACGGTGGCTAAGTTCTTATGCTATGCCAATTTCGGACTCCGACGCCTCGTTGTTTGACGCATCGGTTTCGTTGCGGGTCGCGGAGGTCCGCGGGCGTATCGCGGCGGCAGCGGAGCGCGGCGGGCATGGACAGCCTGTCACGCTGATTGCCGTAACCAAAACACACGGCCCCGATGCGGTGGTGGCCGCGTGGCGGGCCGGCGTGCTGGATGTCGGGGAGAATCGCGTGCAGGAGGCCGAAGCCAAGATGGCGCAGGTGCATGCGCCCGTACGCTGGCATCTGATCGGTCATCTGCAGCGCAACAAGGCCAGGCTTGCCACACGGTTTGCGCTGGTGCACGGCGTCGACAGCCTTCGGCTGGCCGAAGCACTCGATCAGGCGGCGCAGGCCGTTGGCATGGTGCTCGATGTGCTGATGCAGGTGAACGTGAGTGGCGAGGACAGCAAGAGCGGTGTCGATCCAAACGCCGTGCCCGCTCTGGCGGAGCGCTGGCACTTGCTGCACCACGTGCGGGTGATGGGGGTAATGGTGATGGCACCGTTCGACGCGCCGGAGTCGGTACTGCGCGCGGTGTTTTCGGGGGCACGACGCGCGGGAACACAACTCCAACAAGCGGGACATCGGGCGCCGTGGCTTAGCATGGGTATGTCGGGCGACTACGAAGTCGCCGTCGAGGAGGGCGCCACGCATGTGCGTCTCGGCACCGTCCTCTTCGGCACTCGGAGGTAACCGGCAGTGTTCACAGGTCAGCTCTTTCGCGGCGCTCATTTCCCGACCAACGCATGACGGACGACGCCTTCCATCTTACCGCGCTTGACGTCCGACGCTACGACTTCGGCAACGCGTTGCGCGGCTACGATCGCGCCCGCGTGGATCAGTTTCGCGACCAGGTCGCGGAAGAAATCGAGCGACTGACGCGCGCGAATCAGGAGTTGGACCAGAAGGCGCGTAATTTTCTCGAGCAGTTGAAATCCTTCCGTGACCGGGACAAGGCGCTGAACGATGCGCTGGTCAGTGCGCAGCAGTTGCGTGGCGAGATCCGCGAACAGGCGGAACGGGAAGCGCTGCTGATCGTGCGCGAGGCACGCGCCGACGCCGACAAAGGCCTGCATCGTCTCCGCGATGAGGTGCGACGCGCCCAGGAAGAATTGCAGCAGCTGTGGCGAACGCGACGCGGGTATCTCGCACAGTTGCGCAATCAGGTTGAACGGCAGCTCACCGAGTTGGTGGCGGCGGAGGAAGAGCCGGCGCCGCACGGGGTGCAAACGCGGGAAAGCCGTCCCGACGCCGTCGGCGATGCCACGCGGTCACTGACGTCTGATGTCCCCTCGGAAGCCCAACCCATGCTCAAAGAGCTGAGCGAGTTACCGCCGCGCGGCATCGCCCTCACGCCCTCCTGGCTCGACGCGGTGGACGATTGACCGGGCGAACACCGGAGTCGTATCCTCAGCTCCAGTACACACAGGAGCACCAACGGGTGGGCCTCGCGCATCCGGCGCTGGGATTGCATGCCCGCGAGCGGATCGAAGCGTGTGCGCAGGCGATTCGCGCACGAAGTGCCACGTCGCCACAAGTGGCCATCGTACTCGGCACGGGGTTGGGCGCGCTTGCTGACGAGATTGCGGTCGAGCAAACCATCGACTATCGCGACCTGCCCAACTTCCCGTTGTCTACCGTCGAGTCGCATAGTGGGCGGCTGCTCTGCGGTACGCTGAGCGGGAAGTCGGTCATCGCCATGCAGGGACGCGTTCACCGCTACGAAGGCTACTCCCTGCAACAGGTCACGTTCCCGATTCGCGTGCTGCGCGCACTGGGTGCGGAAACGCTGATCGTGAGCAACGCCTGCGGCGGCATGCATCCACTCTGGGCACCGGGCGACCTGATGCTGATCGCCGATCATCTCAATCTGTTGGGCGACAATCCGCTGATCGGTCCGAACGATGAGGCCATGGGACCGCGCTTTCCGGACATGTCCGAACCGTATGACGTGGGACTGCGTCAGATCGCCCGGGAGATCGCCGCCGCCAACGGGATCACGCTGCGCGAAGGGGTCTACGCCGCCGTGCAGGGACCCAATCTCGAAACGCGAGCCGAATATCGATTCCTGCGCAGTGTGGGCGCTGATGTGGTTGGCATGTCCACCGTGCCGGAGGTCATCGTGGCGCGACACGGCGGCATGCGGGTGCTGG
>JANOKE010000455.1:0-9408 GCA_031419135.1 Gemmatimonadaceae bacterium | reverse complement strand
CTGCGCTTCGTGCCCTCCCTGCTCAAGCCGGTCGTGTTGTATCTCAAGGATGCCGCGCTGGCCGGCACGCGCATTGACTTCTGCACCCCGACCGGCTGCATCAACGAGGCGCTCACCGATCCGACTGTTACTACGGTGCTCGACCCCAACAACGGCAAGGCCTTCCGCATCATCAAGCACTTCAGCGGTTACACCGTCACCGCCGACTGAATATTCCCGGCGCGGCGCGGCTGGCTGGTCAGTCGCGCCGCACGCCGAGATCGTTGTCCTGCGTGGTATCGGCAAGCCGGGCAATGCTGAGCACCGTTACCACCAGCAGCACGCAGGGTGTCGCCGCCACCCACCATGCGCTCGCGAGATAGGGAACCCCGTCCTGCAACATCGTTCCCCAGCTGGACTCCGGAGGACGCACGCCGAGGCCGAGGAACGAAAGCCCCGCCTCAGCGGCCATCAGGTCGGCGACCAGCATCGCACTCGATGCCCCGAGCGTGCCGGAGAGATGCGGCGCGACGTGGCGCATCATCACGCGAACGGGCGACGCACCGAGGGCGCGCGCCGACGTGACGAACTCACGGGAGCGCAGTGCGCGCACCTGCACGAAGATTACGCGGCTCATGTTCGTCCAACTGGTTGAACCGAGCAGCAGCGCGAGCACAAGCGCAGTCGGATGACGTACCAGGAGCATCGCCGCGAGCACGATCACCTTGTGCGGAATCGCACGGATGACATCGACGACACTCATCAATCGCCGGCCCACCGCGTCACGGCACAATCCTGCGACGGTGCCCCAGACGGTGGCGATCACTGCAGCGAGCAGCGCGCCGAGCAGTCCCACGGCGAGTGACGTGCGCGCACCGTAGAGCGCGCGGCTGAGCACATCGCGCGAAAAAGGATCGGTGCCGAGCAAATGCGCGAAACTGGGCGACGCGTTCTTGAGTCCCACAAGGTCCAACTGCGCTGCCGGGTCGTGCGGAGCCAGCCACGGCGCCGCCACGCCGCCCAGCGCGACGACGATCAGCACGACAATCGATAGCGTCGCCATCGGCGGCGCGCGAAACCGCCGTCGCTTCAATGAACGCAACTCCGCCATCACCTATCGGCCTGCTCTCGCACGCGCGGGTCGAGGGTACTCACAAGCACCTCCGTCACCACCGTTCCAATCGCGATTACTGTTGCGATGATGACGACCGCGCCCACCACCAACGGGGCGTCGCGCAGCGCAACGCCGTGGACGATCAGCGAGCCCATTCCGGGCCACGCGAACAGCGCCTCGACGATGACCGTTCCACCAGCCAGTGTTGGCAGCATGGTGCCGATCAGCGCAATCGTGCCCGGCAGCGCGGGGCGAATCGCATGGCGACGCAGGACCACGAATCCAGGCGCGCCCTTCGCACGAGCCGTGCGAATGTAGTGCTCGCTCGCGATCTCACGCATGACCGCCCGCTGTTGACGAACAATGGCGGCACTCCACCCCAGCGCCAGCACACAGGTGGGAAGTACCAGATGCCAAATCCGGTCAACCAATCGCGCCCCCACTCCCGAGGTAAGTTCGACCAACGGATCGGTCATGCCCCCGATGGGAAACAGCGGGAGGTACAATCCGAACGCGGCAAGCAGCGCGATCCCGAGCACGATCTCGGGCAACGCATACATCACGGTAAGCGTCGCACTGATTGTTGAGACAACGCGATCCCGCGGCCGCCAGCCCGCGAGGGTGCCCACGGTGAGTCCGAGAATGGCCGCTACCGACAGCGCGGCGCCCGAGAGGAGCAGTGTGGCAGGAAGCGCCTCAGCGAGCACGTCAAGCACCGGGCGTTGCTCGGAGCTCGACATGCCGAAATCTCCGTGGGCCAGCGTCGACAGATACGCGACCACCTGAGTCGGCAGTGGACGATCCAGGAGAAGGCGTTCGCGCATCGCGGCGCGCGCGGGTGCGCTCAACCCGGGGCCCTCCACGGATACGTCGGCCGCGTCGCCGGGGGCGAGACGGAGCAGGACAAAGCTCGACACGGTCGCAAGCGTCACGACCATCGTCGCGTGAGTGAGGCGCCGGAGAAGAAATCGCAGCATGTCGGTTGGTAATGTATCGGCAGCGAGCGGCCGATAGTCATTATCAGGCCTCGCTCCCGTCCCCTTTCGGTCGTTACCATGCGCCCAATCAACCGCCCGTTCCTGCGTGGATCACGTCGTCCCGCCACGCCGCATTTCCTGGCAGCGCTGCTTGCCGCGCTGTTCGGCGCCTGCTCGAACGCTGATCGAGCATCTGCGAACGCCGAGGGTCGCGCTGCCACGGCGGGCGTCGTGATTTCCACTGCGGCCGACGCCGATGCACTTGTCCCGCCGCTGGTCGCGACCACCGCGGGCAAGCAGGTCGTCGACCTGCTGTTCGATCATCTGGCCGCACCCAGCGGCACACCGCTGCGCACGGATGGCGATACGGGATTCCGTCCACAGCTTGCGACGCGATGGAGTTGGGCGGCGGACTCACTTTCCATCGCGTTCGAAGTCGATCCGGCGGCGCGCTGGCACGACGGCAAGCCCGTTACCGCTTCCGACATTCGTTTTTCGTTCCGATTCTTTACCGATCCCGCAGTGGGGTCCATCCATGCGCGAGGGTTCGTTGGCATCGATTCCGTCACGGTGCGAGATGCCCACACGGCGGTTGCCTGGTGGACCCATCGCAATCCGGAGCAGTTTTTCCAACTGGTCTACAACCTGGCCGTCATGCCGCAGCATCTCCTGGATACCATTCCCGGCGACCGCGTGCTCGCGTCGGCGTATGCCAGTCATCCAGTGGGCAGCGGCCGATATCGTTTCGGCCAGTGGGATCGTAAACGCCAGTTGGTGCTTGTCGCAGACAGCGCGAACTATCGCGGACGTCCGCGTTTCGATCGGGTGATCTGGACCGTCGCGGCCGATCCGAATGCGGCAACGATGGCCGTGCTCGCCGGCCAAGCCGATGTCCTGGAGGTACTCCGCGGTGACGCCGTCGCACAGGCGGCACAGGTGCCGACGCTGCAGACGGTGGAATACGGCAGTCTCGACTACGGCTATCTCGTCTTCAACCAGCGTGCGCCGAAACGCTCGTCGGTGTCGTTTGCCGACCGTGCGCTGCGCGTCGCGCTCTCCGCCTCCGTAGACCGTGCGGCCATCGTGCAGAACGCGCTCGATTCGCTGGGCCGTGTTGCGCTGGGTCCGGTCACGCGTGCGGAACCAATGGCCGACACCACGATCGTGCCTATCGCGTTCGACACCCTGGCTGCTTCGCGAACCCTCGATTCGCTGGGATGGCGATGGAATGCGCAGCGAACCGTGCGAGAGCGCAACGGCCGACCCCTGGCGTTCGACATTCTGCTTCCCGCTTCGAGCGGGACGCGCAAGAAGTTCGGGGTGTTGCTGCAGTCGCAATTCGCGCGCATTGGCGCCAAGGTTGCGATCGATGCGGTGGAGTCGGGCGTGTTCGCCAGTCGCTTGCAGAAGGGCGAGTTCGAGACGGCGCTCAACGCCTGGCGCAACGACCCGAGCCCCAGTACGCTCAGGCAGTCGTGGGGGTCACCGAAGGGCGACGACGTTGGCGCGAATTTCGGGCGGTACACAAGTGCGGTTTTCGACGCAACCGTAGATAGTGCCATCGTCACGTTCGACCCCGCACAACGCATGGCGCTGTTTCGGCGCGCCTATCGACGCATTGTTGATGACGCGCCCGCGATCTGGCTGTACGAGCCGCGCAATCTCGCAGCCGTGCGCTCACGACTGGTGCCGGTGGGCATGCGTCCCGACGCGTGGCTGGCCGGTCTTGCCGACTGGAAAATACGGACGTCGTCCGACGCGAAGCAGGTGGCCCGCGCAGGACCACCTTAGGCAACCGTGCCTTCGCGCACGCCCAAGGCACCCTCACGACTGGGGCGGCTCCCCGCGAAGGAGAAACCGCCCCACCAGTGACGCCGTCGGTTGATCGTATCAGGCGCGTTGCAGTATGGAAATGATGAAATCCCAGATGTCGATGCTGCCGAACTGTGCTCCCGCGATTTCGAGGTCCGTCATTGCGGAATCCGTGTTGCGCTCAAAACAGGCGTTTGGCGTCGTGAGCTGCGTTGTTCGCAACACGTTATTTACCCCGATGCCCAGTTCGCGCACCGTGACCGGGTTCATGGCCGTCACGCCTGGTGCATTGATCAGACAGAATCTGACGTACTTTACTGCGTACAGTTGCCCGTCCGCTTGCGCCGTTGACGTCTTCAACGTGACCTTCCCGCCCACGCCGATACCGACGCGGTCGGGATTGGAACCCACGAACGTTGGCGCGTTGAATTGCACCGACATCGCACCCCGTACGATGCTGCCGGACAGCAGATTTACGGTTTGAATCCCCGTGGCCACGACGCCGCCCGTGTGCAGTATCCCATTCAGCGCGGGCGTGAGATTGTCTGGTGGGGGTGGAGGTGGAGTACAATTGACGCCGGCCACTCCGGCCGTGAAGTTCGGCGCAACTTGCGATCCAATCGGACCGACAACGGCGTTCGTACCCGCGGCTCCGCCAGCGCCCGGACCGGCACCACTGCCACCGTTGCCGCCATTGCCAACGGTTTCGAATCGCGTCGTGCCTGCCGTACCGATTGGCGCGCCGTTTCCGGCGGTGCCGCGAGCACCACCGGCCGAGCCACCCGCTCCGCCGTTACCACCCAGTTCGAGATTGTTGGGCACGCAGTCGTTCCAACCGGTGCCGCCATTGCCAAGACGCCAGACTCCGCTCCCACCGTTGCCGCCTGCGCCAACGACCACGTTTGCCAGATTCCGTATTCGCGACGTGCCGCCGGTGCCGCCGTTGACCGCGGTAGCACCGCCGATGGCGCCATCCTTCCTTGGCTTGACGCCGTTACCGCCCTTCCCCGAAGCGGCGGTCGCAACGCCGCCGGCACCGGCACCCGGAACGCTGAGAATCGGCGCGCCCGTCACGTTCGACGCTGAAAGCCTCGCGTCGGGGGTGTCTCCACCCGTGCCACCGCGCGCAGTACTCGCACCACCAGGTTGGGCCGCGCTCGATGCATCTTTCACCAGCGCATCAACGCCGTTGGCGGCCGTAGCAGTCGCCGCACCGCCAACGCCGCCTACCGGCACCTCCAGCGTCAACGCGCCGCCGTTGATCACGATGCCATTACCGGCCCGCATGTCGACCAATCCTGGAACGCCACCGTTGCCGCCGGTGGCCGTGGCCGACGGCGCGACGTCAGGGATCGGGTTCGCCATGGTTGTTGCATTCGCGGCGCCGCCAGTGCCTCCTCTGCCACTGCGCACCGTGTTCGCAGTGACCCCCGAATAGGTAAGCGACCCCGTGATGTAGACTTTGATGAGTCCCCCGTTCCCTCCGTTGCCTCCGGTCACGGTGAGATTGGTGTTCGAGGAGTTGGTGCCCGTTCCACCGTTGCCGCCATCCTGTCCCCAAAGCACCGTCGCACCGGCGAACACGGCGTTGCCGTCGAGGAGCATCTTCACGCTGCGTCCATCGGCACCGTTACCACCATTCACACCGTTCGTACCGTTCGTGGCGGGGTTGGGGCCCGTGCCGCCGCCGAAATACGAAACTGTGGAGTTATCGAGGCGCGCGAGCGGAACCCCGCCGGGCCTTGCCGCGAACGAAAACGTGCGCGGCAGCAAGGCGCTGTGCGCCAGGGCCCCTGCAACGAGGAATGAATTCTCGGTGAGTGCAGGATTGTTGGTGAGCGTAATGTCACCGGAGCTCGTGATCGTGGCATTGGTCAGGGTGAGCTCACCGGTTGCCGCGAGACGCAAGTCGCCGCCCGTTCCAGCGGCGCATCCGTTGTTGATGCGTCCGGTCACCGTGAGCGCCGTATCGCTGCCGATATCAACCGCAATGCAACTCCCGAGCACCGTTCCGGCGATGGAAATCGGTCCGCTCGCACGCAACGTGAGTGGCGCGGTTGCCGTGACGGTCACGTTCGCAGGGATGGTGATGTTTCGAAACGATCGCGCGCCAGACAGGCTGGTGTCGCGCGTCAGTACGAGATCAGGAAGCACCACGGTAATGCTGGCACTACGCGAAATACTGCCGACCGCCGCGGTGATCGTCGTTGCTCCCGCCGTCAACGCGGTCACCAGACCACTCGTCGAAACACTGGCAACGGCAATCGCCGACGAGGTGTAGCTCACCGTCGGCGACGCCACGGCGACGCCGCGGGCATCGGTAGCCGCAACGGTAAGTTGTTGCGTGCCGCCGATGGTGACCGTACTGGTCGCAGGCGTCAGCGTCATCGCAGCGACAAGCTGCGCGACCGTGACCTGCGCGGAGGCACTCAGCGTACCACCCGCGAGCGTGGCCGTGATGGTTGCCGTGCCATTGCCGACACTCGTCACGAGCCCCGCCAACGATACCGTCGCGACGTTGGCCGCTGACGTCGCGAAATTGAAGGTTTTTCCGCTGAGCGCGGTGCCGGCGGAATTGCGTGCCGTCGCAGTCAGTTGTTGCGTGGCGCCAATCGCGCCGAGCGCCACGCTGGATTGATCGAGCGCAACGCTGGCCACCGCGTTTAGGTCGGGTCCGGCCGGCGTATCGCCGCCACCACCACACGCTGCCAACCATGTGGTGGCCAGCAATGCCATTGCCGCGAACGGGCGTTTGGAGAACAGCGTCATCGCAGGGCTCCCGAGTTGAGGATGCGTTGTGAACGGCTGGTCAGCTGGGTTGCTATCGCGTGCCATAAAGTGTGGTGTGCTTGCGCGCAACGCGCCATGGCCGCACGCGTGGCGTCTGGGACGGGGCATGCGGTCTGCCGTCGAGTTCGCTTACGGCGGCTCTTCGGCGTCAGCCTGAAACGGGCGCGCCGGTCATGAAGTTGCGTCGTGACCCATGCGATCCTATGCTTGCCGTTCGGATTGTCGTGCGTCCGACGAGAAGGCCGCTCTCCCCTCAGGATGGACGCCATGGCACACGTCGCGATTGCCAGTGACTTGAACGGCACAATTTTCACCATCGACCATCATGGTGAGCTGTTTCGGAATCGACACGAGCGCGACAATGGCACCGGCGCCTTGCTCCATTTGGGACTCGGCAGAAAAATCGGTACCGGTTGGCGCGACGTGACGCATCTTGCCGCCGTTCATTTGGGCGATCGCGTGATGATGGCAGGCGTGGGTGCAGGCGGGGCGCTGGTTACCTCGCACGCACCCGTGATGGGAACCGACGAGTGGAGTCCGGTTGCGCCGCCGCAAGCATTGGGCGCGAATATCGCAGCGCCTGGGACGCTGCGAAAGGTATTTCCGGGCTCACGCGGAATGCTGTACATGGTGACCGGCACCGGAGCGCTTCACCGTCAGCAGTTTGCTATCACGGACGCGTCAAGCACCGCAATGCTGCAGGCTGGCACCCTCGACGAAGTCGAGCCTGACGGCTGGGCGAGTGGACTGGCGCTCTTCACCAATGGAGACGGCGTGTTCTTCGACCTCACACGCAATGGCACCTTGCGATACCAGTCCGTCACGAGCGCCAACACTGGGCCGAGCAAGGGCGGATGGGTGACCTTGGCGCGTGCCTGGTCGCGATATCAGGCAGTCTTCGCTGCTGGTGCACGAGGCATCTACGCCATCAGTGCTGAAGGCGCGCTCGAGTTGCGACCGTTCACCGTGGCGCCCACCGGCCAAGTGCAGCTCGAGCCGCGTCGCTCGGCCCATGTGATCGGAAGCGGATTGTACCCGTGGGGTGGACTCGCCGCGGACATCGAGGGGTACTGCTGGCCGCTCTCACACAAACCGGGCGACACGGTAAACGTGAAAGTCGCCACCCGACTGAGCATGCCACCCGATGGAGTGCCGATGGCCGTGCAAGATCCGGCCTGCTATTCGGTGGAATTCCGACGCCTGCGCCGGATGCACCATGGCAAGGAAGCCGTTTACGACGACATTATGCCGACGTCGTTTGCCGGGAAAACGTTTACGGCGGCGCGCGGTGTGCTACCGGACAACTTGCTGACACACGGCGCCGGATGGACCGAAGGATTCAGCCTCACGATCCCCGACCTTCCGCCCGATGATCCAGGCCACTGGCGTCCGGGTATATATGCGGCGCGCTGCACCGACTCGCTGGGGCGCGACTTCTACGTGTCGTTTGTGGTGAGAGCCACAATGCGACAACGCCCGTTTGCCGTGATTGCGAACACGAACACGTGGAACGCCTACAACAGTTGGGGCGGCTATGGGAAGTACACGCACACGTATCCGGTGCCGGAAACGCTTCCGTTCCTGCGGCCGCACCCGGGGCTCACGCCGGACACAGAGCCGCCAGAGTCGGCGACGTCGATTCTCTTCCACTACGGCCCCTCGGTGCTCACGAATTCGTGTCATCTGCTTCGCGCCGAGCTCTGGGTGCTGGGCTGGCTCGAAGATCTGAGTGCGAAATACCCCTATGAGAAATACGCCTACGACATGTACACCGATCAGGATCTGCATGCCGGCATCGAAGGTATCGGCGACGGCGCCGCAACCCGATACAAGGCGCTGATCCTCAACACGCATCCGGAATATTGGACGCGCGAAATGTACGATCATGTGAAAGCGTACCGGGACCAGGGTGGCAGCATTGTGTACCTTGGTGGCAACGGTATCTACGAGGAGGTCGTACCGAGTGCAGACGGACAGCATATGGGAATCTTTCCAGGGCTCGACCGCAGTCGGTTCCCGTCCAACTGCAGCAACGAACAGTTGCGACTGTACTGTCTGATGCGAACGCCGTACGCCAGCCGACCCGAGCACGCGCTGTTGGGCGTCGGCTTTCAGAATTGCGCACAGGCCCATGTTGAAGGACAAGCATATCTCCTGCAACAGGAGCCGGGTCAGCGCGGTTCGAATCCCGTGCTCGACGGAGTGACGCTGCACAAAGACGACCCGATTGGCGCGACGAGTGCCCACGTCGATCCGCCCACCGCGGGGAGCAGTGTTATCACGACGTATGACGTGGATGGATGGGAAGTGGACCAGCGCGGCGCCGGAACACCACCCAACGCGTACGCGGCGGAGGCACTGCTTGCGGTGGGAAAAAACTCCCCGAGCGGCGAGATGCTCTGCTTCGATACCGACGCGGGCGGCGTCGTGTTCGCGGCGTCATCGCTCAACTTCGGCGGTTCGTTGGTGGTCGACGTCAATCTTCAGCGTATCGTACAGAATGTGCTTGATCAGTGTCTGAAACGCTGACGACTTCATGGTGACGGACGAAGACCGCCTGCGAGTCGCGCTCTCGGATCGCTACGCCGTAACCGGGGCACTGGGTGCGGGCGGCATGGCCACGGTGTATCGCGCCACTGACTTGAAACACAACCGCGTGGTCGCCATCAAGGTCCTGCACTCAGCGTTGTCGCAATCGATCGGTTCCGACCGCTTCCTGCGCGAAATCGAGATCGC
>JANOKE010000454.1:0-1032 GCA_031419135.1 Gemmatimonadaceae bacterium | reverse complement strand
GTTGGCGGCCTTGAGGTTGAAGTAGAATCGCCCGTCTGCAGCGTCCTTGCGGTCGTACCGCTCATCAAGCGCACTATTCTTCTGAACCGACGCGATACCGTTCTCCGCTGCCGCCTTGGTTTCGTACTGCTCGCTGCGAAGAATGGTCTCGCGGTTGCCAGCCACGAGCGCAAATGAGAACTGGCCCTTATCGTTCTGTTGAATCTGATAGGAACCGGACATGTTATCCTCGTTGTGTAAGAGGTGAAGGAGAATGCGACAGGCCCTCGCCCCCGGGGCTCGGGTCGCTGAACGGTGACGTACGGGCGTGCGTATATCTTGCTTGCGACACTTCCCTGAGCCGCCTGACCGCCAGAACTCATCTTCTCGACTGACATGCCACTGCGCAAGGACCTGCGCCTGAAGTTGTACGCGACCGCTGCCCTCCTCTGTGCCTTACCAGCATCGAGGCGACGGCTCAACCGTCCCCGAAGCGGGCGCAGGCGGCCCGACTTCCCGCGTCGCAAGCGCCGCGAATCGACGGCCGACTCGACGACGCGGCGTGGGCTGGCCAGGCACCCATTGAGGACTTCGCGCAGCAGCGTCCGATTGAGGGCGCAAACCCCGCCGAACGCACCCAAGTGTGCATTCGCTACGACGACCAGGCGCTGTACGTGGGCGCCCGGATGTTTCGCCAGGAGCCGAGTGATATCGCGCGCTCGGTCACCCGACGGGATGGTCAGGGCGATTTGCGCAACACCACCCGCGCCGCAGTGCCAACTATCTCGCCATTGAAACTGAGCTACTGGTTCCCCGTGGGCGGTCGCTGATCGCGCGATGATCACAGGCGTACCCCAATTCACCACGGACGATGCGACGCACGTGGCGGCGCAGCTGTATGGTGTCCGCGGTGGCGTGAGTGAACTGACCAGCGAACGCGATCAGAACTTTCTGATCCAGATTGCAGACGGCAGTCGGTTCGTGTTGAAAGTCGCCAATGCCAATGAACAGCGGGTGGTGCTGGAGGCGGAAAACGTCGTCATGCGTCATCTC
>JANOKE010000453.1:0-1762 GCA_031419135.1 Gemmatimonadaceae bacterium | reverse complement strand
ATGACGCAGGCGCTCACGAGTGCGTAGTCGCGCCCGCTGATGGCGGTCAACAGCGCGGTTCCCATTCCGGGCCACCCATACACGCGCTCAACAAACACGGCGCCAGTAAGCAGGGCAGGAAAGAACAGCCCCGACAGCGTGACGACCGGCAGGATGGCCGCCCGCCAGGCTTGTCGGTGTATTGTCGATTCGGCGAGGCCTTTCGCCCGCGCGGTGCGCACAAACGACTCACGCAGCACGTCGCGCATGCTCGCACGCTGATAGCGCGCAAAGATTGCCGTGCCGATGACCGTGAGCGAAAGCCAGGGCAGCACGAGATGCCGCGCGCGATCGACCAACTGCTGCCACGGCGACATCGTGTCGTACATCGCGGCGTCGATCATCCCGGTGGTCGGCAGCACGTGCAGGCGAAATGCAAACAGGTACAACAGCGCAAGTGCGAGCCAGAACTCCGGTATGGAGTACAGCAGCAGCGAGCCGAAGGTCAGCGCGCGGTCTCGCCGCGTGTCGGCGCAGGCGCCCTGCCATGCACCGAGCGCCGCGCCCAGCAGCACGCTCGCTGCCAGCGCGAGACTCATCAGCAGCAGGGTGTTGGGCAAGCGATCGCTGATGACGTCGATGACCGGTCGCTGCTGCGACGTGGAGTGACCGAGGCGACCCCGCGTGACGTCGGTAATCCATCGCACGTATTGCACGGCGATCGGTTGGTCATAGCCAGCCTGGGCACGCCACTGCAGCCGCAACTCGGCGGGCACGTTGCTGAGCTCTGCAATTTCGGAGATCGGATCTCCCGGTGCGAGGTGCAGCAGCAGAAAGGCGAAACTCGCTGCGACGACCACCACGAGCACACTGTGCAGGGCGCGGCTGGTCAGTCGCGCCAGCGTGCCTCGTGTCTCATCGGTGGCTGTGGACCTCAGCGTGCGCCTCCGAGTCCGATTCGGTCGCGATCGATGCGCTGAGCAGGATCGACAGACCAATCGGCGAGGTTGGCGTACCAGGCGTCGGCGCGCAGTGGTGCGATGCGGATGCGTCGGTGCACGGCGGCCAGGGAACGCTCTTCGTAGAGCCACACGGAGGGCACGTCGTCGATGGACTGCTGAAAGACGCGCGCCCAGTAGCCACGACTGCGATTCGCGTCGAACGTGGTGAGGGCACTGTCCAGCAGCGCATCGAACGCCGGACTGACGTAGCCCTGATAGTTCGAGGCGCCGCGCGACGCCCACGTTTGGCGCATGCCCTGGAGTCCCGGATTCGTTGCCCATCCGCCCATCCAGGCATCGAAGTTGCGCGCGTCCAGACGAGGCCCGAGCGCCAACGGATCGAGCGCTTGCAGCGTCACGTTCACGCCCACGTCCTTCAGTGCGGCCTGAATCAACTCAGACAACTTCATGCGTGTCGCACTGGACGACGGCACGAGCAACTCGAAGGCCAGGGGTTGCCCATCGTGATCGCGCACGCCGTCGCCATTCGTGTCCCTCCACCCGGCGCTGTCGAGGAGCGCCTTCGCAGCCGCCGGATCGTACATGATCGGATGCACGGCGAGGGTGTCGGGGATAAGAACACGCGGTGCCGCAGCAAAGGCGGCCATCCCCAGCGAGTCGAGCGCCGACCGGACCATGCGGGGGCGATCGAGCGCCAAGGCCAGCGCACGACGAACGCGCAGATCGCCGAACACAGGATGGGGCGGGGCGTCAGCACCGGCGGGCGACCGCCGCGCGCGGAGGTTGAAGCCAACAAACCCGTACGACAGCGGACGATTGTC
>JANOKE010000452.1:0-3751 GCA_031419135.1 Gemmatimonadaceae bacterium | reverse complement strand
CGCGTGATTGCGCCGTCGTACGCGGCGTGGAAAGAAACCGGTCGCGTGCTCGCCGAGCTGGTGGCGCCAACCGCGTGGCGATCGGTGACGCGGAGCTTCGTCAACGACGTCTTGCTCGCCATGTCGTGCCGAGAGGCGGGGCTGTGCTGGTCACCGCCAATAGAGCTGATTTTGCGCGAATCGCCAAGGTGCGACCGTTTGATTTCGTCGCGCCCTGGCCCTAGTGGTGGTTGGGAAGGTCATCGCGATGGCACCGACGTCAATCGTCGAAGCTCCGTAAGCCAATTCGAAATGACGACGAGGCTGATTTCGGATGGTCGTGGCTCAATCATGAGGAATCTCGAACCATCGGCAGAAACGTCGAACTCGCGATCGTAGTTTCCCTTGAACAACACCTCGCGCGACACCACCCGAAGCATCGGGTCGCGCGCGAGCGTCACCGCAATTATGCGTCCCTGCGACCAGTAGTAGAGACGGCGACCGTCGCGTGACCAGACCGCCCGGGTGCCGCCCTCGACGGATACCTGAATGCGGCTACCGCCGTCAGGAAACGCACGCACGTAGATCTCCTGCCGACTCGATTCATCCGACATGTATGCCACGAATTTTCCGTCGGGCGAGACGCGACCGTTCGCCTCCGTCGCTGTTCGCGACGCAGAGATATCCCTTCGCTCGCGCGTTGAGTCGAGCGCCATCGTCTCGATATTGAACGTGCCGTCGTAAATCGCATTCCACACGACACGCTGGCCATCGGGTGCGACGTCGAGGTTCCACGCGTTGTGCGGCGTGTCCGCGACCTTGGTGGCGGGTCCGCTCCCGTCGACGGGCTGCTGCCAGATCCCCGAGCGGCCACTCTGGGTGGAGACAAAGAAGATGCGTTTCCCGTCGACCGACCAGACCGGATTGCGGGCGCTGCCGACGTTGGTCACCGGTGTCAGCGCTTCGGCCCCCACGTCGAACACCCAGATGTCGCTGTTTTCGCCGGTGTTCGCGGTGACGGCCACCTGTCGACCGTCTGGCGAAATGCGGACGAACGAGAATTCCCGCTCATCCTTGAGCGCAGATCGGGAGACGCCGGAGCGATCGACCCACACCAGGCGCCGTGGCTGGTTCCCCCTGGCAAATACCAGTCCGCCGCGATGGGTGAGGAACGCGGACGCGCCTCCGGCTGCACTGCGGATCCGGACCGAATCCTGAACCGGGACTGGCGTTCCGCGGACCCTGCGTCCGTCGAAGGACACCGCCATGATCATGCCGTCGTTGCGCACATACACGAGATGGCCGGCCACGACACCTAGCGGCTTCGTCCCCAATACGCCCAACGGCGTGACGTTGCCGTCGTCGATCGACACGACCGCGAGTTCCGCGGTTTCCACGGCGCCGTACCAGATGCTGAACAACACGGTCCGACCATCCTCCAGCACGCGTGGAAAGTTGTGACTCAGTTCTTTCCTGGTGCTATCGACCTGCGTGAAATACTGCGGCACACCGCCGCTGGTCGCATGCACGCGACTGAGGCCCAGCAGTCCCTCCATGACGCCGGCGCCAATCACGATCTCATTGCGGGTCGTCCAGTCGATCCCACCGTCATCGGGAACGTCGGCGAGGGGGATCGCTGCCGCTCCACCATCGATGGGAACCTTGACGATCTTCCTCCGGTTCCCAACGAACGCGACCCATTTTCCATCCAGGGAAAAGACTGGCGCCTGCGCGCTGACCGCCCCCGGCATCATGCGGGCCCTGAGCTGATCCAGGCGCCGGAGATAGATCACTTGGCCACTCATGGCCGATGGCAGCGACCCATCGACGGGAGACCCGAGGTACACCACGGATTGTCCGTCGGGCGATAACGCCGCCGCTCCCCTGGGCGCGAGGTCTTCATCCACGTCGGCGCTGAGCCCTCGTATCGACTCGACAACGCCGGTGATCTCCACGCGGATCGGGAAGGCGTCGACCGAGGCCCCTCGCTGATTCGCCACCACACCGAGTGTAATCGCTAACGCCACCGCGGTCGCTGCAAGACCCAGTACGAGCGGATCACGCCACTTCGTTCTCGCCACACGTGCGTTGAAGGCACGCGTCGCTGCCGCGCGAGTCAGACCGCGATCGTTGAGTGCCGCCGCAAATTCGTGCGCACTGGCAAACCGATCTGCGGGCAACTTGGCGAGCGCTGTCAACACGGCGGCTTCGAGCTCCGGCGGCACGGTGTCGCGCACGGTACTTGGCGGACTGGGTTTTTCCGTCAGCACCTTCGCGACAATCGCCTGCACGCTAGAGCCAGTGAATGGCGGATCGCCAGTCAGCATCTCGTAGGTCACTGCACCCAACGCGTAGATGTCGCTGCGAGCGTCGATGGTGCGTTCGCCCATGGCCTGCTCAGGGCTCATGTATTGCGGGGTGCCGAGCGAAAGACCCGTTTGCGTCATCCGTTGTCCGCCGGCGTGCTGCACGGCGAGCGCGATACCGAAGTCGGCGACGATTGCGTGGCCACCCTGGAGCAGGATGTTCTCCGGCTTGATGTCGCGATGCACGACTCCGAGCGCGTGCGCATGGGCCAGCGCATCGGCGACTTCGCGCGCGATCCGCACCACATCATCAATCGGAAGTTGTCGCTCCCTCGTCAGGCGGTCGCGCAGCGTCTCGCCGGTAACGAGCGGCATCACATAGTACAGCAGCCCATCGCTGCTTCCGCTGTCGAGCAGCGGCAGGATGTGCGGATGCTGCAGTCTCGCCGTCGTCCGGATCTCGGTGAGAAAACGCTCCGAGCCCAACGTCGCGCCCAGGTCGGGATGCAGTACCTTGATGGCGACATCGCGATCGTGCTTGACGTCGCGCGCGAGATACACCGTCGCCATGCCGCCCGCGCCGAGCTCGCGCTCGATGCGGTACCCGTCCGCAAGGGCGGAGGCGAGTCGATCGACGCTCACGGCGCTGCCTGCGCCATCCGCCGGCGCAATTCGTCCAACCAGCCGGTGACCACGACGATGCGCTCGCGCTTCGACGACGCCCGTGCCAGCGCAACGATCTCACCGGTGGCCTGACTCGCATCGAATTCGCGATCCGGATTCCCGGTTCGGTACGGGAACGGCAACACCTTCTCGCGGCGCGTGACCTCGAGACGAGGGGTAAATGCGAGCGAGATCGACACGAGGCCTCCACCGCCGCCTGGAACGCCCGCGATCACTGCCGTTCCATCGCTCGACCACGCCGGTGCGGTTCCACCGTCGGTCGTGAGCTGAAGCCGCGTCGACGGATCGTCGACGTTCACGACGTACACTTCGGTCCGGCCGGTTTCCGTGTTGGTGTATGTCATCCATCGGCCGTCCCGCGACACGTTGGGCATCAGTTCGTCGGCCGGCGAGTTGGCGAGCATGCGCGGCGCGGCCGAGCCGTCGATCGGCATGAGCGCGATGTCGTGTCGGAATGCGCTGCCGATCACCGCGACGATGTGTTTGCCGCCGGGCACGAACTGAAAGCGGTATGGCGCGCGGCCCGGGACGACAATCTGCTCCGGTGACCCACTGCCATCAGCGCGTTGCCACACGAGCGTCGAGCCGGTGCTGTCGGACCGAATCCATCCCACGCGACTCCCGTCGGCGCTCCACTCCGGCGATCCATTGACGCCGTCACGCGTGAGGCGAAGCGGTTGACCGGTCTCCCGCGCGAGGATCCAGATGTCCGACCGCCCATTCTCGGTGCGCTCGATGACGACGCGGTCGCCGCGCGGCGATAGACGAGGATGCTCATAGCG
>JANOKE010000451.1:0-1691 GCA_031419135.1 Gemmatimonadaceae bacterium | reverse complement strand
GTTGATGGGTGGCGGCATTGCCTTGATCGCCGAGTCGGATCGTCAACCGTCGGTAGCGCTGGTCGCTGCAGGTGGTGCGCTGGGGTTGGTATTGGCCGATCGCCTATTGAGTCCAGCGCCGGATGCCGGACCGAAGCGAGGCGTGCTGCCAAGCGGCGCCGCGAGTGGCCCCAACGGCTCGTCGCGCTTGTCACTGTCGATCGTACCAGCTGCGGCGACAATTGCGCTGGGAATGCGGCGATCGCAAATCAGTCACCGTGCCCGGGTGCCAGGCACCAAGCCAGCATCAATCACCACGGCCCCTGTGCTGCGCATTGCGTTCTGATTCGGGGGTCCTCCTCCTCATGGATCCCCACTCCGCTTCCCCAGACAATTGAACCGCGAAGTACGCAAAGTTCGCAAAGGTGATTCATACAAATCTTTGGCGAACTTCGCGGTTCATTCTCTTTTGTACGTGAAAAAAGGCAACCTTCTGCGGTTCCCGAGCGAACCCTGTGGGCTGTTCAATGCCAACTATTTACCGCAGGGTACGCAGGGTACGCAGAGGACGGAATAGGAGTGAGACATCATCAAACGTATCGTGTGTCCGCGCGGTGCTCCGCCATAACCGCGACGCCATCCCCTGCGTACCCTGCGTCCTCTGCGGTAAGACGTCTGTATTCAGGCTCTTCGGGATTTCGCGCTGGTGATCTTACGGGTTCGCGTCCACCCCGCAAAGCGATACGCCTCCCGCAGCTCACTCCCACTCTCCAACGCGTCTACTCACGCACTTCGCGACGGCCCGCTCCCACGCCAGCACCCGAGTCGCCAATCAAATCCGGCTACCGGACCCCTCGGAGTGCGCCGTTTTTACCCACACATTTCCCCGAAGAGCCTATCTTCGTAACACTGCGCGCCACCGACAAACTGTCCGCCCTGCCCCGGAACTGATTGATGCACTCTGCCACCCTGCCCGCGCTCGTTGCGGCGCTCGCCCTGCCGTCCCTCGCGCCTGCACAAGCGGCCACCGATACCGCTGCACTCATCGGTGCGCGCAGCCCCGCCTATGCACCCGATGGCCGACTGGCGCTCAGCCTCAACGGGCATCTCATGCTGCAGCGTTCACTCGGCGCACCCCTGCTCGCCCTGTCCACGGGCTCGGGCTGGGATCGCGATCCGGCGTGGACACCCGATGGGGCCGCTCTCGTGTTCGCGTCCGACCGGGGCGGCAACTACGACCTCTGGCGAGTGGTGGTGAACACCGACGGCACGGCGGGGACGGTCGCGCGACTGACCAACACGCCGCAGCAGGAAACCGCGCCAAGTGTCGCGGCCGATGGACGCATCGCGTTCTTGCGCGGCAGTGGCAACGCGACCCGCGTGTGGATCATGGACGCCGCCGGGAAAGACACCCGTGTCACGACCGGCGGCGATACCGAACGCGCGCCACAGTTCGCTCCGAATGGCACCTCGCTCGCGTTCCTCACGGTGACCGAAGCCGGGCGACGACTGAACGTCTGGTCACTCGCACCGGGCGCGCCCACATCGGCACGCTGGACGCAATCGGTTGATGCGACTGCCGATTTTCTGTCGTGGGCCTGGGACCGCGAGCGTCTCGCCTTATCGACGCGCGCTGGGGTGTTCATCGTGCCGCGCATTGGCGGCTATTCCAATTTCCTCGCCACGGCGCGCGGTCAGACCGCCTGGTCGCC
>JANOKE010000450.1:0-4361 GCA_031419135.1 Gemmatimonadaceae bacterium | reverse complement strand
GTGGTGCTCGTCGTAGCCGATGAGGAAACCATCAGGAATCTCGATCAATACAAGGGCTACCTGAACGAATTGGCCGATCCGCGGAAAACGCCTGAGGCACGGGCGAAGCAGTTGATCGGCATTGCCAAGCCCGTCTACTATATCACGAGCGGCATGCACTCAACGGAGACCGGCGGTCCCGAGATGCTGATGGAGTTAGCGTATCGTCTGGTGGTGGAAGAAACGCCGCTGGTGCAGAGCATCCGCAAAAACGTGCTCACCATGATTACGCCGGTGATTGAGGTGGACGGCCGCGAAAAGATTGTTGACGGTGTTTGCTATCGCACGAAGACCGGTCTCGCACTGCCCACACCGTACTGGGGCAAGTATGTCGCGCACGACAACAATCGCGACGGCATGGGTCAGTATCTCAAGCTCACGCAGCATGTGCGCAAGCTGGCCAACGACTGGCACCCCACCATTCTCCACGATCTGCACGAAGCGGCGACGCTGCTGTACGTCTCGACCGGAACCGGTCCGTACAACGAACAGCTCGATCCGATCACCATCAACGAATGGTGGTTCATGGCGCAGAACGACGTGATGGAAATGACGAAGCAGGGTGTGCCTGGCGTGTGGACCTATGGGTTCTACGATGGGTGGGTTCCGAACTACATGTTCTTCCTGGTGCACTCACACAACGCCATCGGTCGGTTTTATGAAGTACAGAGCTATGGGTCCGGTTGCAATGGCGTCATGGCTGGTGGTCGTGGCGGCGGTGGTGGCGGAGCCGGTCCGCTGGCGGCGGCCGCACCCACGGGTGCGCCGCCGGTTGCCGGGGCCGCGGCTGGTGCTCCGCCTGCTGGCGGCGGCGGTCGCGGTGGACGCGGTGGCGGCGGCGGTGCGGCACCAGTCGCCGATTCGGCGCTGACGAGGATTCTGGGCGGCACGAATTACAACCAGAGCCGCGAGTGGTTCCGTCCAAACCCGACGCCGAATGACATCCGTTGGGGTTCGCGCGCGAACACCAACATCCAGCAATCCGCCGTGCTGTACGCGTTGTGGAACACCGGCAAGGAGCGCGAGCGGTTTCTTGAGAACTACTGGATCAAGAACAAGAACGCGATCAAGAAGGGTGTACTGGGTCCGATAAAAGGGTGGGTCGTTCCGGCCGGTCAGCATTCAAAGGCGAACGCCGCCGAAGCGGTGAATGAACTGATCGATCAGGGTCTCGAATTTCATGTGGCGAACGGCGACATGAGGTTTGGCACGCTTGACGTCAAGAAGGGCGACTGGATCATTCGCGGCGACCAGCCGTTGCGCACGATCGCCGACATGTACTTCGCGATCCAGAATTACCCGACCACCAATCCGTCGCCGTACGACGATACCGGCTGGACGTATCAGATGATGCGCAACATCATGCTGCACGAGGTCAAAGACCCGACGCTGCTCACGGCGTCGATGACGCCAGTGACACGCCATGTCGTTGCCTCCGGCGGTATCAACGGCTCCGGCGCCACCGTCATCGTCGAACACACTGGTGACAACAATCTGGTTGCGTTGCGTTATCGCATGGCGACCACCAAGATGACCGCAGCCGAAGCGCCGTTCGAGGCGGCTGGCCACAAGTTCGGCGCCGGCTCGTTCATCATTGCGAAGTCCAACCGGGCGCAACTTGAGCCCGTGCTCATGGAGCTGGGACTGTCGGCATGGGCCGTTGACGTCGCCCCAACGGTGAAGGCACACGACCTGGACATTCCGCGCATTGGTTACATCCACAGCTGGTCGAACACGCAAGACGAAGGCTGGGTGCGCGCCGCGTTGGACTACTACAAGATTCCGTACAACTACTTCGGCGAGAATTCCATTCGGAAAATGGGATCGTTGCGCGCGAAGTTCGATGTGATTCTGTGGCCGCACGGTGGCGCGGTTGGACAGCCGGCGCCCACGTCGGGCGCGCCGATTCCTTACCAGCGTTCAGCTGAGTATCCGTCGCTCGGCTATCCCGATTCTACGGCGGACACCCGTGGTGGGCTGGGTGAGGATGGACTCAAGATGATCTACGAGTTTGTACAGCAGGGCGGCACGCTCGTCACTGAGGGCGGTACGTCCGCCATCTTCCCCACGTACAACCTCACACCGGGTCTCAAGCCAACAACGGCCACGGGACTGGTCAACCGCGGCACGATTCTGCGCGGCGTCGTGACCGACATGTCCAGCCCCATCGCATACGGCTTCAGAGTGAATCAGTTGCCGGTGTACTTCAGCGGCGGCACGCTGCTGGACGCTGGCGTGCCCGTGACGCCAACAGCGGCGCCGATCAGCAAAATCGACGTGTTCCGTCCCGGCAGCTCGGCGGCACTCTCGGGAACAGCCATTGGGGGTGGCGGCGGTGGTGGTGGTTTCGGTGGCGCAGGCGGCTTGTATCAGAACACGCAGCCGATGGCTACGTGGGTGGAGCACTCGGTGTGGGATCCCATGCAGCAGTGGCCGGTGGCGTCGTCATCGGTGCCATCGTTTGACGCCGGCTTTGGGGGCCGCGGCGGCGGCGGCGGCGGTGTTGCGGCAGCGCCGCCATCGCGCACACTGGAAGGCATGCGGCCGCGCGTCGTCATGTCCTGGCCCGCGAGTCCTCGAGACATGCTGTTGTCAGGCGTACTGCAGGGCGGCGAGAACCTGTCGAATCGTCCGAATGTCATCGATTCGCCAATCGGCAAGGGCCACGTGGTGATGTTCACCATTCGGCCGTTCTGGCGCTGGCAAACGCAGGGCACGTTCATCATGGGCTTCAATACCATCATGAACTGGAATGACCTGGGCGCCACAGGGAAATAGTGGCGAGTGCCCCGCTGGTCGCCTACGCGACCAGCGAACGTCAACGGGGGGGGCCTCTCGCGGGGCCCCCTTTTTCGACGGGTTGGACGGTCGCGCGCGCAGCGCGCTCAGCCGTGGCGTATCCGCGATCCAGGATGGTTGCTCGTGCGTTGATCGCGTTTGGAACGCTCGGGAGCCAATGCGCGTACCAAGGGTTGCACGCGTGCACTCTTTGCCGACATGGCGGAAGCAATCCAATGAAACCAGACACACTGAAAGCGCTGTATGTAGAGGGTATTCGGGACCTCTACAGCGCCGAGAACCAGATCCTACATGCGCTGCCGAACATGCATAGTGCAGCAACCAATGAGGAGCTGCGGCGAGCGTTTGCCGCCAATCTCGACCAGACCGAGACTCACGTTGCGCGCCTGGAACACATTTGTCGCCGCCTGGTGGTCAGTCCTCATGGCAAACGTTGTAAGGGGATGGCAGGTCTCATCGCCGATGGAACGCAACTGATCCGCCAAGACACTGGCCCAGCGGTGCTTGACGCCGGACTCATCTCGGTGGCGCAGCACATGGAGCACTATGAATTGGCTGGCTATGGGACGGTTCGGACCTACGCGCAACTTCTTGGTTTCGACGAACAGGCGGCGATGCTCCAGACAACGCTGCTGGAGGAGCGGGACACCGATCAGTCGCTTACAGAGATAGCCTTGATCGTCAACATCGACGCGATCGCTGGCACGGCCCGTCATCTCGAGCTGAATGGACGCCATGAGTGGCAGAACACCCTCCATGCCGTTTGATGATCTGCACCTTCGCAACGAACATCCGAACAGATACAATAAGCGTTGCACGAATGCCTCATGTGAGGCACAGTTTCCGCCTGACGTACACGTTTGACGGGCAGCGGGTGTTGAACGGCTTCGGCAACGCCGATTTCGGTGCCTTTGACACCTCGGGCATCGGTCCGCTGATGGCGACAGGTCTTGCGGCGCTGGGATGGCGGCACGTCGTCGTCGCACGGTCTGACCTGAGGTGCTGTCTCAGGATGCCGTGCGGCAGCGGCGGCATCCCATCTTGACAACATTGCCTGTAATCACAGGCCACGTTGCGACCACCGTGTGCTCACGGAATTGGCCAGACGCGCAGGGTCACTACGCCGTGTGAAGGCACCGTGGCGGCGTATCCGTTCTCCACCGATGCCGAGTCTGTGAGCGCCCCCAGGTCTCGTACACGAGCCTTTTTCGCCGTAAGACCAGCGCGTCCCCAAGTCAGTCGTGATGGTGGGTGACACCGACGCGCGATTGAATAGGAATACCGCGCGCGTTTCCGCCGCAGTGCGCGTGGTGTCCATCATGGTACGCACGTCGAGGCCGGCATCGCGCATGCCGTTGGCACCGATGGCGTCGGCCACTTCGCGAATCAGCTTGTCGTTCACATTGCAGCCGAACCTGTTCCAGGGGAAATGGTCGCTATGCCAACCCTGTAACGCAGCACCCTAAAAAGCGTCATAATCGCTCGGCCAAAGGGTTGCCAATTCGCCGTCTGGCAGACAGAAT
>JANOKE010000449.1:0-3239 GCA_031419135.1 Gemmatimonadaceae bacterium | reverse complement strand
CACCTCCGCGTGAACCACCGGTGGCACGATCTCGACAGTCGATACGAGAGGAGGTGGCGGTGGTGGTGGTGGTGGTGGTGGTGGCGGACCAGGACAGTCGGTACCCATCAGTATCAGTGGCATCCAAAGCCATAGCCCTAGCCGGACGGTGAGCGGCACCCTCGCCCCCTTCATCCTCTCTGCGAAATCTTCAAAAGGCCTTTCGCCCATTGTCCCCCCCATGTCCCACCGATGGGCTCCAAGGTTGACGTCCGCGCCCCGTGCCGCGCCAGTGCTCGATTCTCCTTGCGGCAGATATTCGCCCCTCACGTCGCGCCGCGCCAGAGCGACCCTGCGTCTCGATCCGCCCACGCCGCACTTATCGAAGCATGGCCAGCGCGCGACTCACCATGTCGCTCTGCGACCGATATACCGCATCGGCACCAGCGCGCAGTGCCAGGTACTGCTCATAGGCTCGCACGGCGCGAATCCTGTCACCGGTGAGCGCCGCGAGCCGCCCTTCCTGCCGGAGATACGTGGTCAGATACAGCGGCGCAGTATCCCAGTCGTACGGGCGCCGGCGAATGACGCGAAGTGCGGCGGCGTGCTCGCCGCGCGCTTCGTACAACCGAGCCAACACCAGATTGCCAAAATCGATCCCGAACACGTACGGCGCTGCCGCGAGCATCGAGTCGAGCCGAGCCGCCAGCATCCCGGCGTTGGTGGCCGCGCCGGATGCGGCCGTCGTGGCGTCGAGCATGATCAGGCAGAGCTGTGGGTCTCCACCATAAACGGCTGCCGAATCGGGCCTCGCTGCGCGGGCACGCAAACGATCGACCATGGCGGCAGCGGTTGACGCGCGTCCGGTGGCGAGTTGCCAGAGTGCCGCAACGCACACATCGGTGTAATACTGCGCCAACGCGCCACTGGCCCGCGGTGGCGCGCCCGACACGCGCCGTTCGATGCGAACTGCGGCGTTTGCCGCGGTCAAGGAGTCGCCGTCCCAGAATAGGGCATCGAGCACCGGTACCTGGTCTGCCTCGAAATACACGATCGAGGAACCGGGAGCAATTGGCTCGGCGGCGCGCAGCAATGCGATGGCGTGCATGGCGTCGGAGCGTCGGCCGCGATTGAGGGCCCAACTGTGCAGGGTTTGACCTGGTGGAACGTTCGCCTCGGCGACACTGTGGGCATCAACTCGGCGACGCAATTCACGCGCTGCGGAGTCGACGTCGGCGAGTGCGATCGCATCGGCTTGACCAAAACCGATAATGCGATTGAGTGCGGTGAGACCAATACTGTCGCGCCGCACGGGCAAGGCACCGCCCCTGCGGTCCGTGCTGACCGCCAGTGCAACGCGCCAGCGAACATAGTCACCCGCGTCGGCTTCCGCAGCGTCACTCCGGTAGAGCGCTGACAGTTGGCGGGTCAGCTTGCTGTCGCCCGACCGGGCGGCCAGCTCCACCAGGTGAGCAAGCGGCGACGCAAATGTCGAATCCAGGGTGAGCGCCTTCGCGAACGCGGCTGTGGCTCGCGCCTGTGCATCGATAATCCCAAGCTGCGTTCCGGAATGATACAGGCGGTCGCCGTACTCGTATTGTGCTTCCGCGTTTTCCGGCGCAGCCTCGGCCGCGAGTTGCCATCCCGCCAATTGCTGTGCGGCCGAGTGCGCCGATGTGCTATTCGGGAGCACGTAGGCCTCGAACAACAGTCGATCACGGCGCGGCAGCCGGTCGCGCAATGCGTATCCGGTGCGCAGACCGCGTTGCAGCGCTGCCGACTGGCCCGCCTGTTGTGTCCAGGCACCGGCCGATGCCATACCCAACGCGGCCAACGCAAACGTCGAGTCTTGCGCGAGCGCGTCGGTGAATCGTTCAATCGCGTGGGCCATTTCGCCGCGTCGGAACGCGGCGCGACCATCGAGATACGCGCGGACCGCCGGTAACGACGTACTGGTGAGGTCAGCGAGGCGACGACTCGGTTCGCCGACGATGCCCGCCAACAGTTGCGACGTTACCCGGTCAATCAGCATGAACAGGCTGTCGGGTGAGCCTTCAACGCGCACGTCGGGCAGGCGACCGCCGTTCGCATCCAGAATGCGGGCCACGATGGTGACACGTCCACGCGTACCGACAATCTCACCGAGCACCATCCGCCCGCTGCCGAGACCTGCCGCCAATTTCGTCGCTTCCCGGGTCGACGGCTCGCCGCCGCTGTTCAGGGCGCGACGCCATGCCGCCAGCACGGTGCGCGAGTCTACGGGTCGTGTTCCTTTCACCGAACCAAGTTGCGTGGTGAGAAGGTCCACCATACCTTCGCGCAGGAACGCGAAACTCGAATCGCCGGACACCCGGAATGGCAGCACCGCGATCACGTCGGGGTCGGTGACCGTGCGGTTGCGCCCCTGCCACAGCAGCGCGATGCTCACAACGGCGACCAACACCGTCGCGACGATCGCCATGCGTCGTGAACGAAGGCCACTCAGCCTTGTCGCGGGCAGTGCGTCAGGTGCCGTGAGCGCGTCGGCAAACTCGGTGGCCGTCGCGAACCGATCGGCTGGTGCCTTGGCGAGTGCGCGCGCCAATACGCGCTCCACCGTTGGCGTCGCCGTGGCGCGGAGAACGGTCACCTGTGGCACCGGCGCCGCCAGATGTTGGCGCAGCACGCTCTCGGCGGTCGGGCCACCGTAGGGCGGCTGACCCGCGATCATTTCGTAGAGCAGGCACCCCAAACTGTAGATGTCGCTGCGCCCGTCAACATCGGCATCGCTCGCCACCTGCTCGGGACTCATGTACGCTGGTGTGCCGATCGCCATTCCGGTCAGCGTCAGTCGCGACCCTCCTGCCGCGTCGAGCGCCCGCGCGATTCCGAAGTCGGCCACAATCGACTCGCCGCCACTGAGCAGAATATTTTCCGGTTTGATATCCCGGTGCACAACGCCGTGTTGGTGCGCGTACGCCAACGCCAATGCAATTTCGCGCGCGATACGCAGTGCGTCGGCAAGCGGGAGTTGCTTTTCGCGGTTCAGGCGGTCGCGCAACGACTCCCCCTCAACCAGCGGCATCACGAAGTACAGCAAGCCATCGGCGCTGCCGGAATCGAATAGCGGTACAATACGGGGGTGTTGGAGTCCGGCGGCGATCTCGATTTCGCGCAGAAAACGGTCGGAACCGATCGATTGCGACAGCTCCGAGTGCAGGACCTTGATTGCGACCACCCGGTTGTGCTTCAAGTCAGTGGCGCGATACACTGTGGCCATG
>JANOKE010000448.1:0-2531 GCA_031419135.1 Gemmatimonadaceae bacterium | reverse complement strand
TCTTTGTGGCCGTTGGGTTGGGTGGTAATCTCGGACATGCAATGGACGGGCTTCGACGCGCGTTGGAGCCCACAGTCATTCGTGACAGCGAGATTGGACTCGGCGCGGAGCAGCGACGCCAATTCCAGGAAGATTGGATATGGCGACTGCCGCTAAACGCCATGTCCGTGCTTGATGTCCGGCGCTTTTCGCCGGGCTATTTCGACATGCTGGCCCATCCGTCGTTCGATGCCTTCTGGTCCACCTTCGATGTGGCCGCGCGACACGGGCAGTTTGAGGTGCCGGCATACCATCTTACCGGCTGGTACGATGCGCTGCTGAATGGCACGCTGCGCAACTTCAGCGGCCTGCGAGCCAACGCGGCCAATCCCCGCGCGCGCAACAACCAACGGCTCATCGTAGGTCCATGGACGCACGCCCGCCCCAATGCCGGTACGAACGCGATTGGCGACGTCTCGTTCGGTGCCAACGCGGGATTTGACTCCGAAGCACTGATGATCCGCTGGTTTCACCATTGGCTGAACAACGACCGCCGAACGGATTTTCCCGGCGCGCCGGTGCGCATTTTCGTGATGGGCGAGAACACCTGGCGCGACGAACAGGAGTGGCCCTTGGCGCGCGCCCGCGCCACCGCGTTCCATCTGTCGAGCGCCGGCGTAGCCAATACGCTCACCGGAAACGGGCGCCTGTCGATCGCACGGATTGCCGCCAGTGCCAGGTCCGACACATTCACCTACAACCCCGCCACGCCAGTACCCAGCGGCAGCTCGGGTGCGTATTCGCGCGCCCCACTCGACCAGCGCGCAACTGAACGGCGCCCCGACGTTCTGGTGTACACGAGTGACCCAATGGACGAACCGCTCGAAGTGACCGGACCCGTTCGCTTCGTGTTGTGGGCGTCGTCGTCGCGGCGTGACACCGATTTCACTGCCAAACTTGTCGATGTATTTCCCGACGGAACCGCGCGCGCGCTCACCGACGGCATTCTTCGGGCCCGTTACCGCGCGAGTCGCACGACGCCGCAGCTGCTCACGCCAGGACGCGCCGAAGAGTTCGTGATCGAGATCGGCGCTACGAGCAATGTATTTCTTCGCGGGCATCGTATTCGGCTCGAAGTCTCCAGCAGCAACTTTCCGCGCTTCGACCGCAATCCGAATACGGGCGCGACGTTCGGAACGGATAGCACACTCCTCACGGCGCTGCAGACCGTGCTGCACGATGCCGCCCATCGTTCACGACTCGTCCTCCCGGTCATTCCGCGCGAAGTCAAGGGCGCGCCACTCGGATATACGCGTGCCAGCGGCACGTTGGAGCGGGCATTGGAGCAGCGCTTTCGCTCGGCCGTCTCGGCAACCTCGATTTCGGCGCTGCATGGGCCGCTCACGCGAAGACCGCACCCGGCAGGATCGGCCGGCGGCGCCGCGGCGGCTGCGTATCTCGCAAAAACACTCGCGTCGTTTGGGTTGGAGGTGGAAACGCGGGAGTACATGGCATGGCTGTCGCAGCCGCAATCCGAACAGTTGGTAATGACGGCTCCCACGCGTCGGGAATTGTCGCTGCGCGAACCACCAATGTCGGACGATCCGACGTCGAATCATCCGGAACTTCGCGAGGCCTATATTGCATACTCGGCGTCCGGCGCCGCGGCCGGCGAGGTGGTATATGTGAACTACGGACTACCAGCCGACTACGCCGCGCTAACGCAGCTTGGCGTGTCGGTGCGCGGCCGCATTGCCCTGTCGCGTTACGGCAAGAGTCATCGCGCTGTCAAAGTGCATGAGGCGCAACAAGCGGGAGCTGCCGCGTTGGTACTCTACAGCGATCCGGCAGACGACGGCGTCACACGCGGCCCCGCGTTCCCCGATGGATACTGGCGCGGCGAGCACATGCCGCAGCGCGGCAATGCGAAACTCAGTTGGTATTTTCATGGCGATCCGCTTACGCCAGGTGTCGCCGCCACCACCAACGCTGTTCGACTCAATCCGGCCACCGCGCCAACGCTCCCGCGCATTCCAGTGATGGTGATCAGTTGGGGCGAGGCACGCCATGTGCTTGCCGCGCTTGGCGGTCCGGCCGCGCCAATGAGTTTTCGCGGCGGCGTACCGGTGGAGTATCGCCTGGGTCCGGGCCCCGCCGCGGTCTCACTCAACGTCGCGCACAACGACGGGCTTCGCCCAATCCGCAATGTGGTGGCCACCTTGCGCGGTTCCCGTCAACCGGATCGCGTCGTGATGCTGGGCACGCACCATGACGCGTGGACATTCGGCGGGGTAGATCCCGGTACGGGAACAGCATCGTTGCTTGAGGTGGCGCGGGTGCTGGGCACCATGGCGAAAGCCGGATGGCGTCCGGCCCGCAGCATTTCACTGGCGTTCTGGGATGCCGAGGAATTCGGACTTATCGGATCCACCGAGTACGCCGAGCAATTGCGCGCCCGATTGAAGGAGCAACTCATCCTGTACGTGAACACCGACATGTACATGAAAGGCCGCCTCGACCCCGGTGGTGTACCATCGTTGCGGGACTTCGTG
>JANOKE010000447.1:0-11138 GCA_031419135.1 Gemmatimonadaceae bacterium | reverse complement strand
ACATGCCGCCCATGAACGTGGATAACAGGACGCCCAGGGATATCGCCGACGAGCCGATCACCAGTTCGAGCAACTGGAACCAGACCACTTCGTAGATCAGGGCACAGATGCCGCTGCCAACGAACAGCACCAGCAGAAAGGGCAGAACACGACCCGAGGTGTGGTCGATCTGCTCGGAACTGGACATCGTGTTGGCCACGCGGTGTGGGGCGGTCAGGAGGAAGGATCAGGCTAACGGCCGACGATCGGTCGAGAGAGAATAACGAATATCCGCTCTCACGGCCGGAGCCGCTACCTCGACGCTGCGGACTACTCCACCACGATGCCGTATGAGCGCACCAGCGTGACTGCCGCCTCGAGGGAGATACGGACACCTTTCACCCGATTCTGCTGTGGGTCGAAAAATACGCCTGTGGCGTGCGTGAAATCTGTCTCCTTGAGCACGCAGCCGCGCAGCGTGCTGCCCGTGAGATCCGAGTCGGTGAAGTCTGCTTTCGTGAGGTCGGCATCCACGAAGTTTGTTTCGCGCGCCAGGCAATTCACGAACCGCGTGTCGCGCAATCGCACTTTCACGAACGACGCATAGCGCAGATCGCAATCTTCGAACGCCACAGCGGGCAACAGCCCCAGGTCGGCCCACTCCACGCCCGATAGTCTGGTGTCCTTGAACCGCACGCCGAACAGACCCACTGAGCGCGCCACCATGCGTGACAGGTCGCAGCTCTCAAACACGCAATCCTCCAGGCGCGCCCGGGACCATTTACTCTCCTGCAGTTTGCACCGTCGAAAAATGCAGCGCTCGAACTCCTTGCCGGTCACATCGGCGGCGTGGAGTTCGAGGTCTTCAAAAACGATGTCGGTGAAGACGGTGGCGTTGTCGAATGGCGACGGCGTGAACTCCGTCAACCGGGATCGTCCTCGCCCAGCTCCGCGCCAGTGCCGGCCGCGAGACCGTGGGCTTTCAGCTTTCGCCACAGCGTGGTGCGTCCCATGCCGAGGAGCTCGGCCGTGCGTGCCAGTGCGCCGCCCGTTTCGGCCAACGCGGCCACGATGGTTTCTCGCTCTCTGGACTCGTCGTTCTGTGCGCGGTAGCGCGACTCCCCCAAGCGCGAAGCCATGTCGCTGAACGGTCGCGGCTCGGACGATGCGCGCAGCTCTGCGGGCAGGTGCTGTGCCTCGATACGACCGAAATCCGCGTGGATCGCGGCCGTCTCAAGTACGGCGAATAACTGACGCACATTGCCAGGCCAGTTAAAGGCACGCAGCAGGCGCACAGCAAACGGCGAGCAGGATAGCGACGCTCGACCCGCGCCGCGCGCCCGAAGGTCGTCGAGCGCGCGCATCACCAGTAACGGAATATCCCCGGGTCGATCACGCAGCGCTGGAACCATCACGGGGAATACGGCGAGTCGATAGAGTAGATCCTCTCGAAACAGTCCGTTCGCAACCAGCGCCCGCAAATCCCGATGTGTCGCGGCCACCACCCGCACGTCAACCTTGATGGGCCGAGTATCTCCGACGCGTGTGACTTCGCGTTCCTGCAGCACTCGTAACAAACGCTTCTGCAACGACAAACTCACCTCGCCGATTTCATCCAGAAAAATGGTCCCGCCCTGGGCGGCCTCAAACACACCGGCGCGATCCCGCAGCGCACCGGTAAACGCGCCGCGCACATGCCCGAACAGTTCACTTTCCAGTACGCCCTCAGCCAGTGCAGCACAGTTTACGGCCACAAACGCGCCTTTGCGGCGCGAGGACAGGTCGTGCACCGCGCGAGCGGCGAGTTCCTTTCCGGTGCCCGTTTCGCCGGTGATCAACACCGTGGTGTCTGTGGGCGCCACTTTTCCCAGTCCAGCGAGGAACGCTTGTGTTGCCGGTGCGCGCCCCACGATACCGGTGGGGTTCCCCGGCAGGGCATCTTGCGATGGCCGGCGTTCAAGCAACTCAGCGACACGTTGTGAAAGGACGTCGGGTTCGACGGGCTTGGTCAGGAAATCGTCGGCGCCCAGATGGATGGCACGCACGGCCGTGTCGATGGTACCGAACCCACTGATCATGAGCACTGGAATACCGTCGCCCCACAAGCGCAGTGCTTCTACCAGTCCCAACCCGTCAATGCCAGGCATACGGAGATCGAGGATCATCAGGTCGAAGTGGCTGGCGCGCAATGCGGTCACCGCCTCTTGTCCGTCGTTCGCGGTGTCAACGACGTGGCCATCCGTCCGCAGCAGCGCCGCCGTTGACAGACGAAACACGCGGTCGTCATCAACCACCAGAATCCGCGCGGCGCCGTTGCTCATGATGCGGTCAGCGTGGTCGACGCCAACGCTGCCAACTCGCGAATCGTCGAAGGCGCAACTCGCGGCACGTCGATGCGAAACCAGGCGCCGCCTCCCTCCCGATTTCCGGCGCTCAGTCGCCCACCGGCCGTGCGAACCAATCCTTCGGCGACGAACAGCCCTAACCCGACGCCGTGCACCGCGTCCTTGGTGGTAAAAAACGGATCGAATATGCGAACGAGGTCGGTATCCTTGATGCCCGGGCCACGATCACGTACTTCGATGGAAATCCCATCGTCTGCCGACGCCACGTGGATTTCGATGTCCGAACTCTGAGGTGACGCACTGTCCGCGTTGAGTGGCAGCGCGTCGCGGGCGTTCTGAACGAGATTGAGTAACACTTGCTTGAGCGCGTCGGGCGCGAGTGCCGCCTCCGCATCGTCGGGCAGCACTGCCGTCACGGTAACCGAACCCACTGGCAGCCCAAGCGTACTCAGCGTGGCCACTTCGCGCGCCACGCGCGCCGGGTGACAGGCGCGTGTTGACGGATCACGTGGACGGTTCAAGTCGAGCATTTGTTCGGCCAACTCATGCATACGCAACAGCTCGTCAATTGCCAGATCGGTGAATTCACGCGCCTCTGGATCGTCACCCACCCGACGTCGAATGAGTTCGAGGCAGTTCCGAAGATTTGCCACAGGATTGCGAATCTCGTGGGCCAACTGCGCCACCAGGCGCCCCGTGGCCGTCAAGCGATCACGCTGCATGAGGTCGGCCTGCAATGCGGTCAGTCGCGCGTTGCGGTCGAGCAAGGCGTCGTTGGCGCCGTGCAAGTCGGCCAACCGTGCGGCCAGCGCTCGTCGCATGTCATCGAACGAGCTCGCCACACTCGCCACTTCCCGAATGCGCGAGTTGGGTAAGGGTGCGCCAAACTCGCCAGCCGTCATCGCCACTGCCGCATCCGACAGTTGGCGTACCGGGCGGGCAACGCGGGCGGCAAGCATAGCGCCCAACGTCAACGCCAGAAACAGCGCCACCAACGCCGAAATCAACGCAACCTGACGCAGCTCCGGCAGCACCGCCAACTCGTCGGAAATTGCCCGCGTAAAGATGACCGTGCCGGCATCGCCAAGTGGTGCGGTAACCACCAGGCGTCGCCGCCCTGAGGCAACCACGTCGTGCGCACCACTGGAGGTTGGCCATTGGCGCGCTGCAGCGACCACCGCAATCGTTTCGCCCGTATCGAGTGTGCTGGCCGCCACCATCCCATCGGACGAGCCGACTATGACGACGTCGGAGCGTGTGAGTCCCGAGAGCACACCAGCGGCACCCGCATCGAGTGGCGCGGCCAGTCCCGCCGCCCCAACCCAGCGTCCGTCGCGTTCAACTGGTGCCAACGCGACATTGTGCAGCAAGTTGCCGTCGCGATGGACGGCCACCGGCATGCGCCCCGATCGCGTCTCCGCCACGAGCGCGCTGTCGATTGACGGACCGGTGACGCTGGCCCCGTTTGCGTCAATGACGATGGCGACATTGCCCAGTGATGCCCGATTGGCTTCCACCACGGCGAGAATGGCCGCGCGGTCGGCACGCGCCAGTGCATCCGCCAAACCATTGGCGTGTGAGAATTCCTTCGCGTGCATCATCATGGCGTCGGCATTGGCTCCCGTGCGGTCGGCCAGCACGCGGGGCGCCAAGGCGAGATCGGCCAGGGCACGCGACTCCAAGGCGCTCGCTAACCGCCGGTCAAGCGCGATTCCCGCCGGGATAATTCCGGCGAGAATCGCGATACCAACCGTTGCCAGCAGGGCGCGCTGCAGCGAAACGGAACGATTCGATGAAGTCAGCACAGGCACGAAGAGTCGCCCGTCGTTCCGGATCACGCCAGTCGTGCGTGCGCGCCAAACCGGGATCGGCTCTACCGAGATCGACCCCGGCGCAGGCGTCATTTCGCGACTAATCCATTCGCACCGTTTGGCAGGCCGTCGATACCACCGTCTACCGCGGTAAGGGAACCGTTGCTGTGCACGCGAAGCACGCGAATAGTTTCCGTACCGGAGTTCAGCACGTACAGGTATCGGCTATTCCCACTCAACGCCATGTCGATTGGCCCGGTCCCCGCGCCAATCACGGCCGTTTCACCGTTCTCGTCCAGGCGCTCCAGGCGTCCAATCGGCGAGACGCTGTAGCCTGTGATCGTGCCACTGCCGGTGTTCGATGCATACGCATAGCGACCATTGCCCGTGACCACGATCCAGCAGGCAGCCGTTTCGGTGGTCGGCACCGAACCGCTGATCACACCCAGAGTTCCGTTACTACGGATGCGGTACGACGACGAAACGCTTGCATTCGGCGCACCGCCGAGTGCTTCTGACACGATCAGCACGTTTCTGCGGAACGCGAATCCAAACGGCGTTTGACCCGATGACGGAGTGAATACAGCAGCGTCCGGGTGTCCCGAGTCATCCACGCGATAGGTCGCGATAATGTTGGTGGCTTTCTCGGTTACAACCAGTCGGTCGCCTTCGGTGTCAAACTCGATCTGCGCGGCCCCAGAGGCGCCCGAGCTTAACGGACGTGTCGCGTTGGCGATTGGCGTCAACATGCCGTGCCCGTTGACACGAAAACCGACGATGTTGCCCGTGCCGCCGCCGTTCAGCACGTACACCAAACCGCGCGCCGATGTCACGCTGATCGGACGCATGCCACCGGATGATACCTTGCCTGCGAACTCCAGGTCGCCGTGCTTCATTCGAAAGGTCGATACGTCGTTGCTGCCGGGGTTCACCACGAACAGGAATCGATCATCGCGGCTGAACGCGAGCGCTCCTTGGTTGCCGAGCCCGCCGCCGGTACCGGTGCCGCCGGTGGCGAACGATCCGCCGGCCACCAATCGACCGTTGGCGCCGCGATGGAACGCGAGTACGGCGTTGCCGGCGACCTGATTGCTCATCGTGTACACCACGCCGGGTTCATCATCGCGACGGTCGTCGTCGCGCGATTCGCGGGACAGGGTTGGCGCAGCGACGTCGGGCGCCAATGGTGCGGGACGGTCGCTGTCGCAGGCAACAAGCGCCAACAAGGCGATGGTAAGAACGGCATACTTCATTGTGGCTCCTCGTGAGGGGTGGACCTGCCCGACGCGCTCGCAGTCGGGTGCCTGCCTCAGAGGCAACTGTCGCTCCACCACGATCCCCACAGATTGTATGTCGCAACGCGTTGATGTTGCGACAGTTGACACGATCGACCACGCAGATTCGAGGCGATTGTCGCGTTTCATGAAACGCCGGGTTGGGCGCATGGAACGCGCCGTGATACGCGATCAGCCCTGTCGCATCAGGCTGATAGCCGCATCAACCCGTTGGTCGCAGCATGGTGCCGGCCAACTCCTTGACAATCTTGGCCGCCACGACGGCGGTAATGCCCGTTGGGTCGCGCCGCGGATTGTACTCAACCACGTCGGCGCCAATCAGCGGCGTGTGCAGTCCGTGAATCATGGTAAGCACGTCGCGTACGGTGAGGCCACCCGGTTCCCAATGCGACACGCCCGGTGCGAACGCGGGATCAATACCATCCAGATCGACGGACATGTACACCGGCCCGTCGATCACCGGTCTCACGCCGGCTGACCACGCGCGCATGTCAATGATCTCCACACCAAATCGGTCGGCCTGCTCGCGTTGATGTCGCGACAACGTGCGGATACCCACCTGCACAAGTCGTGAGGCCAGTCCTTCCTCCATGATCCGGGCAAACGGGCAGGCGTGCGAGTATCTGTCACCGCCGAAGTGATCGTACAGATCGCCATGCGCATCGATGTGCAGGATGATTGGCCGGGCGTACACCTGATTCACCGCGCGCAGCACCGGATAGGTCACTGAATGATCTCCCCCCAGTGCGAGCACGCGACCCGGACGGGCCAGCAGCGCGACCACTCCCGATTCGATGAGCCCGCGCGCCGTCGAATTGGGCGGCAGCACGAGATCGCCGGCATCGTCCAGCGCGCCGGGCTCAACCAGATGGCGCATCTCCTCCGACCAGTCATTCCCGGCCGGCGAGCGAAGCGCCGCGCGTATCAGCGGTGGCGCCTCGGCCGGTCCACGCATGAACGACGAGCCGGCGTCGTACGGGAGTCCAATCAGGCAAGGCGGCGGAAATGACATGCGCCATAAGCTACCCGACTGGTCGCCACGCGGCGATGGGCGCATATTCGTCGCAGCCCCTCTCCCGGAGATCGCGATGCACACTACCCAAGTCCGCTCCCACGCTCGGCCTCGCTTTGGCGCTGCCGGTGCCGCGCTCGTCATGATACCAGTGCTGCTCGGCGCGCAGTCCAAACGGCCCATGTCTACCGACGATCTCATGCGCATTCGCGGTGTGGGTGGCGTGGCGATCTCGCCTTCCGGCGACCGCGTACTGTACACCGTGTCCGCGTGGGAGCATGCGAACGCCAAGGGTGACACGGCACTTGGCGACAAACACGATCGTCGTTCGCATGTGTGGATCGTTCCGTTCGCCGGTGGAACGGCGCGACAACTCACATCCAGCGAGCGCGGCGAATCGCAGCCGCAGTGGGCGCCCGACGGCTCAAAGATTGCCTTCGTGAGCGCGCGTGGAACGGGAACCGGAGAAGACGCACCCAAGTCGCAGATCTGGCTGCTGCACGCCGATGGCGGTGAGGGGTGGCAACTCACCACGGCGCGCGAGGGTATTGTGGCTTACAGCTGGTCGCCCGACGGCAAGCGTATTGCATTCCTCACGCCGGATACGTTGTCACGCGACGCCGAGGCGAAGCTTCGTCGTCGCGACGATCCAAAGGTGTACGAAGGCGATATGCGGCTCAATCACCTGTGGGTGGTTGATATTGAAACGAAGACGGCCACCAAGGTGACAAACGGCGGGTATACCGTGCGCGGGGCGCCATCGTGGTCGCCCGACGGTGCCAAACTCGCATTCGATGCGTCACCAACCACGTTGATTCGCGACGAGCGTCGTGATGCGTACGTGGTAGACGTTGCTTCGAAGCAACTTGACGCGTTGACTACCACGCACGACGTGGAAAGCACGCCGCAGTTCTCGCCAGATGGCAAAACGCTGGCGTTTACCACGAACGGGCACGAATGGAAGGCCTACAAGGACGGCATCATGCCGCGCACGTTGCGCAATGCGCATCTGGTAACGTGGGACATCGCCACACGTATAGCCACCGATCACGCTCAGGCATCGTTCGATGTGAGCGCAGGGCAGCCCAAGTGGTCACCCGACGGCAAGCATGTGTGGTTCAATGCCAGCGACCGTGTGTGGCAAAGCCTGTACGACTACAGCCTGACGTCCAGGTCGTATTCGAAGGTGACGAAGGACGTAATTGCGGGGGGCGCCTCGGCCAGCAAAGACGGTTCAAAGATGGCGTTCGTGTTTGATACACCGGAATGGCCGGCCGAAGTGTATGTGCAAGATGCGTCGACAACCGCACCCAGACGCATCACGAACACCAACCCCTGGCTGGTTGACGTCGCGCTTGGCGCGTCGGAAGTGGTCACCTGGAAGAGCAAGGATGGTTCGCTCGTTGAAGGCGTGCTGCTTAAGCCAGTGGGCTACACGCCCGGCACCAAGGTGCCGCTGATCGTGTCGGCGCACGGTGGCCCCACCGGCGCGCACACCAACGGTTTCAAGGGTGGTACCGGACCAGGCCAGTCATGGGCGGCGCGCGGTTGGGCGGTGTTCTATCCCAATCCGCGCGGATCCACTGGTTACGGCGAAAAATGGATGCGCGGCAACATCCCTGATTGGGGCGGCGGTGACTATCGCGATATCATGACGGGCGTGGACGAGCTTATTCGCAAGGGCATCGCAGATTCCACACAGATGGCGTTCGAAGGGTGGAGCTATGGCGGATATATGACGAGTTGGGTGGTGTCGCAGACAGGACGCTTCAAGGCGGCGATGATGGGCGCGGGTTTGCCGTCGCTCCTGTCCATGGCAGGCACCACCGACATCCCCGGCTACATTGACACGTTCTTCAACGGTATGCCGCAGTATGATGGGTCGCTCATCAATCCGTCGGTCAAGCTGCTGCTCGAACGGTCGGCCATCAGCTACAGCGACCGGGTCACGACGCCGCTGTTGATTCTGCACGGCGGCAACGACGAGCGCGTGCCAATCGGCCAACCGATGGAGTTCTATCGCGCGCTCAAGAATCGCGGCAAAACCACGGAACTGGTGTTTTATCCGCGGGAGGGTCACGGCTTCTCGGAGTACTACCACCAGATGGATCGCATGCAGCGCGAATACGAGTGGATTGCGCGATATACGCTGGGCGTGAAGACGGTGCAGTAACTTCCCATGCATCAACTCCGCAAACCGTACCTGCTGTACCTCGGCGATGCGCATATCCCCACCGATGCCAAAACGGCGTGCGGTTTGCGCGACTGGTGTCGCGGCGATGTGCTTGGCGAGTGGAGCTTGCCCGCTGCTACGGTGAGTGTCGGGTTGCCAAGGTTTTCACCGGGTGAGGCGGCGAAACAGGGTGCTGGCAGTTTGGTGATTGGCATCGCGTCGGTGGGCGGCAAATTGCCCGACGCGTGGCTGCCGGACCTGCAGGACGCCATTGCGAACGGCCTCGATATCGTGAGCGGTATGCACACGCGCCTGACATCGTTCCCCACGCTGGTGAGTGCGGCGGCGGCGCGTGGTGTGCGCTTGCTTGACGTGCGTCACACCGACGCGAAATTTCCCGCTGCCACCGGTCGCAAACGCACTGGTATGCGGGTTGCGACGGTCGGCACAGACTGCGCGCTGGGCAAGAAATACACGGCGCTGGCGCTGACTCGAACCCTTACGGAACTCGGCATCAGGGCAACGTTTCGCGCCACCGGGCAAACCGGGATCATGATTGCCGGCGAGGGCATCGCCATTGACGCTGTTGTAGCGGACTTCATTGCCGGAGCCGCTGAAACGTTATCACCCGACAATGCGCCGGATCACTGGGATGTGATCGAAGGGCAGGGGTCGTTGTTTCATCCGGCATATGCCGGCGTGACCCTGGGGTTGCTGCATGGGTCGCAGCCCGATGCGTTCGTGCTCTGTCATGATCCTTCCAGAAAAACCATCGAGTACTACCCCGGGTTCCCCATTCCGGAGTTGCGCGACGCAGCGCAGCAGTATCTGCAAGCGGCACGCATTACCAATCGTGCGGTGCGTTGTGTCGGTGTGAGTATCAACTCATCAACGTTGAGCGACGCCGAGTGGCAAGCGTATGCGGCGCGCGTTTCGAGCGAGCTTGGTGTGCCGGTGTGCGACCCCATGCGCGGTGGTCTTGACGCCATTGCGCGAATTCTGGTCACCATGACTCCGGGCGCATCGTGATTACGGGACAGGTGGCGACCGAGCAATGGGATTTGATTGAACCCTTCGAGATTGCGCGGGGGGTGATTTCGGCGCTGCCGGTTATCGTGGTGACGCTTACCGACGGAGCCGGGCGCACGGGGTGCGCCGAAGCGGCGGGCGTGGACTATGACGGCGAAACGCCGGCCATGCTGACAGCACAAATCGAGTCGGTGATGCCAGCGGTGCGTGATGCGGCACCACACGATGTCGTGAGTGCTGACACGCTGGTTACGCTGCAGCAGTTGCTGCCACCGGGTGGTGCGCGCAACGCGCTCGATTGCGCGCTGTGGGATTTGCGGGCCAAACAATCGGGAGTTCCGGCATGGCAGTCGGCGGGACTGCCGCCGTTGCGGCCGCTTACCACAGTGTTCACGCTGGGACTGGGCAGTGAAGCCGACACGCGACGCAAAGCCCGCGATGCACGACACTACCCGCTGCTCAAGCTCAAGTGTGACAGCGAGCGTCATGTGGATGTCGTGCGCTGGGTGCGCGAGGAGCATCCGCAGGCGCGCATTGCGGTGGACGCCAATCAGTCGTGGTCACGCGACCTGCTCGAGCGCGTGCTGCCTGAACTCGTCGCACTTGGCGTGGAGATGGTGGAGCAGCCGGTGCGCCGACACGAAGATGCACAACTGGACGGACTGCGGGCGCCGTTGCCGCTGGCGGCCGACGAGTCATGCACCGATCGATCATCACTGGCCGAACTGGCCACGCACTACCAGTACATCAACATCAAGTTGGACAAGTGCGGGGGCCTGACCGAAGCGATCGCGATGGGTGATGAGGCGCTGGCACTCGGACTGAACCTGATGGTGGGCAACATGTGCGGTACGTCGCTGGGCATGGCACCGGCGTTCCTGGTGGGACAGCGGTGTGGTTACGTCGATCTCGATGGGCCGCTGTTGCAGACACGCGATCGGGAACACGCGTTGCTGTGCGTGGATGGTTTGATGCAGCCGCCCGTTGCGGCGTTGTGGGGGTGATGATGGGGTATAGCACCCGCGTACTTGGTCCGTTGATGCTCGGCATCATGACCAGCGGCTGCGTGACGTCGCCAACAGCGAACGAACTCCCGGTTGGAACAGTAGTCGCGTCGATTGATGGCGTTGAATTTACGGCTCGACGAGTGGTGGTTGCCACGCACGTGCACGGCGTACTGGCCATCGCGGCGCAGGTGGACGACGGGCGAACGATCCATCTGACAATGCTCAGCCCACGGGGCGAAGCGGTTGTCGCCGTGGGCGCGGGCGAACAGAATTCGGCAACCACCGGCTATAAGATTCTCAAGTGGAGCAGCAATCTCGTGGGCGGATCGGGCGCAGTGACCGTCACGAAGTTCACGATCGATCACGCCGAGGGCACATTCTCGTATACGGCCGTGGCGGTGCCAGGCACGCCGGCGACCGGTCGTCGAGTCGTGGTGGGTCGCTTCAACGTGTCGTTCGCATTTTCTGACTGAATTGCCTGCCCACG
>JANOKE010000446.1:0-2653 GCA_031419135.1 Gemmatimonadaceae bacterium | reverse complement strand
CATGCGACACCGAGCGGGAAAAATCGACGAATGTAAGGCGTGTCGCATCGGAATGAACTTCACCCCAGGGGTGAAGTTCATTCCGGAGCGCATTCCCCGGTTTTGCATCTTTCCCTTTCGGTCGCTCTGCGCTCCTTGGCGTCGAGGTAGGTGAACGCGCGCAGGATTGGGGATCAACGTGACCGTGACATTCGAGGTGCGCCGGTAGCGGCGCACGCGGCGCTCGGCGAGAACGGAGCGATGACAACAGTCCGCGCCGTTGTCGGTCACTCAGCGCGGGGTCGCGCATCGGCGCCGGTTGGGTGGAGCAAGTGGTAGACATCCGTCCGGGATTGGGCGGGATCGGCGTGCCAATGCCCGTACACTTCCCACGACGGACCGGCGCGCACGCGATCGTTGGTGCGACACCACGCCACGATCGCGGCATTCGCCTCGCCCAGGCGTGCGTACTCGCCGTAGTGCGTTGTCATCGCGGCCGCCCCGCTCGGCGTCTCGAGGGGTGTCACGGTCCCGACTGCGTCAAATGGTGCGGTAACGCCGACGCAGAAATCGACCGTGAGTTCCTCTGCCGTTGCCGCGCGATAGACGAAAATGTTCTGCCCATCAAGCGCGACCGCGCCTGCGCGTGCGGCGGCGTACACCTGATCCAGGTAACGCCCAAACTCCTGGGCGACCAGACCACGGGGCACTTGCGCGCGCACGCCGGCGACCGGCCGTGCCGCTACGATCACTTCGTGGACGTCGTACTGCGCTGATGACATCCGCACCTCCGTTTATCGCCGATACGCCTTCGTCACGCCGTTTCGGGCATTGGTAACCGTAAAGGTACCGTCAGCACTGGCGGACACTTTGATCCACGCGCTGGTCTTGTCGCTCAGGTTGGCCGTCCGATCATCGGCGAAGTTGACCGCGCCTGGCGTGAGTGCGCGATGCAGCTGCCAGGTATCAACGTGAGTGAGTTGCCGCAACGTGGCAAACGTTTCGGCGCTGCCGCCCTTGCTCGGTCCATTGTTCATGATGGCCACCAGCGGATTCAACGCGTTGAACATCGCCGGATCGGCCGCATCAACGCCACCATGATGCGCGATCAGATACACCTCCGCCTCGCCGATGAGATTGCGCGGACAGGTCAACGCGAAGAGCGGTGGACCGGAGAGGTCACCGACATCGAGGAAGCGGAACCTGCCAAAAGTAAGCTTTACGCCGGTCGAACGCGGATTCTCGAGGGGCTCTTGCGCCGGCAATCCCTTCCCCGTGCAGGACGGGTTGGCCGCACCGGCACCTCGCAACGGGGATCGGAGGGTTGCTCCGCCGGAGGACACGACATCCACCCGCACGCCTTTCAGCGGCAGACGGTCGCCAGGCGTTGGCTGCACATGGTTGCTGTGCTCGCGCAGTCGGACGTATGCGTCGTACAACGCTTGCGTTCCCGGCACGCCTTTCTCGGCGTCGGGCGGAGGCGCCGAGTGATCGATGAACGTGACGATGGGCAGCAGCTTGGAGAGCTCCACCACCCCACCAACGTGATCGCCATGGAAATGCGTGATCATCAGAAAGTCGATGCGGTTGAGGCCCGCATCATGCACCGCCGCGAGGATGCGCTGCGGATCGCGCGCCTCGGTGGGATCGGCGGGCCGGGATGCGAACGTCCCATCGCCGGGAAATCCGGCGTCGATGAGCAGTGATTCGCCCGCCGGCGTAACGATCAGCGTTGCCTGCCCGCCTTCCACATCGATGAAGTAAATCTCCAGCGTCTTCGCCGCCGCCCGCACCACGATCGGCGCGACCGCAGCGACTGTAAGCGCGGCGACAGTGAGCAGTGCGAGCAGGCGATGCCGTGTTGCCAAGCCAGTGCAGAGCATCACGTGGTTCTCGCGTGGCCATCAGGGTGTGTGCGCGACGAACGCGGCGCAGCCGGGACGTCACATAATATGCAATCGTCAACGCCGCGGCGTGCCGACCGCACGTGTTCAGCGTATTCGCGTCGTAATGCCGACAGTACCCGCATTGCCTGGCGCAAGGTGGCTCAGGCTCCCTGCGAACGTCCACTGGGCATGCGTCACCAGCCGGTCGTATCCGGCCGGGGCACCGCCGGCGCCACTCACCGGTGTATAGACCCACGTCGCGCCGCCGTCGTTCGACCAGGCAACGGTCACGCTCAGACCGGTTGTTCCCAGGCTATTCGTCTGCGAACCAACCTTGAAGTCGGTATTGGAGGCAACGCACGGTTGCACGGTCGACCCCATCGCGGTGCGGTCCTGTTCAACTGGCGACGGCAGGCCGAGAAACGCGGCGTACAGCAGACGTCCGCGCGCATCTATCCCTGCGCCATTGTTTGCCATGTATCGCGCATCCTGCGGGCGGGGAGTGCCACCGCACGTCCGATCTTTCCACTGGGCTCAAGCATCACGAGCGACCGCGACGCGGGATGGAGCAGCAGCATGGAGTCGGCGAGGTAGGGAATGCGGATGGGGCGTCCCAGCGGATACTTGGTGCCGCTTTGTCCGGCGGTGTCTGCGAGCAGGCTGACATTCGCCAGCGACGGATCGAACAGCACGAGCTGCATGCGCAATTGATCGTTCACAAGCACGCGGCCGACGGGGAGTTCGCGCAGACCGTCGACTACGAACGAAGGTAGCCGCCATCTACTGGG
>JANOKE010000445.1:0-1299 GCA_031419135.1 Gemmatimonadaceae bacterium | reverse complement strand
TGTTCGTGCTGTGCGCTTTTTAGGTGAATCGACGAGAGTGACGCACGGTCAACGCATGCTCCCTCGACGCCGCCTTCCCGCGGCAGGAACTCGTGATGGCGAAGTCGCAGCACATGACCCTGAAGACGGTCGGCAAGCTCGCGTCGACGGCGACGCACGACGACGAGGGGCTTGGAGAGATTTCAAGTGGCAATGTCTTCGCTGATCTTGGCTTCGAGGACCCGGCGACGGAGCTGCTCAAGGCGGACCTCGTGATCGCGCTGAGGGCCATCATCAGGCGGAACGGCCTCGCGCAGCGCAGCCCGCGCAACGGTTGTATGCAGCGAAGAAAATAGGAACGCTACCCCGTCTCCCGCCTCAGAATTACGCCGTAACGCTGTCCTGCAGCCCCTCGTAAGGCCCGCGTGATTCAGCAAAATGACCTTGAGCCCCCGCTGAACCGCCGCCGAGTTGAGCGCCTGCGTGCTCATCGCCGTATGCGCATCGAGCGCCCCCATGATCGCGCGCGTCAACGCGCTTGCCAGGTCCGGCGAGTTCGCAAACTGCTCCTTCGTGTTGTTCACGGCCTGCTGTTGCAGCGTCGGGTTCTCCAGCAGCTTCCCTTTGATGACGTTGTTCACGTACACCAGCTTGTCTTGATCCGACAACTCGCCGGTGAACAGATCGTTCACCTTCTCGATGATCTCGGCCAGCATGGCCCTCTCACGCTCCTGCACGCTGCCGCTTCCGGCCTCGGTCACCGGCTGCAGCTTGGGCGTGTCGCCAACTGCCAACGGCATAACAGCTGTGCCACGAGTCTTCAGCGTGTGATGAGTCAGCACGACGCGGGACAAGTCGATGCCTTCGCGCTCACGCCCGAACTCCAGCAACGGTAACAGCCGCTTGAAAAAGATCGCGCGCTTCTCGATGTCAGTATTCCCATAGTCAAACACTTGCGACAAGAACGTATACAGCCGCACGTACGCGCCCATGTCGCCCTTGAATAGTGTCAGCGCGTCCAACGCGTGCTTGGCTGATTCCTCGACTGCGGCATCTTTGGCATCGACCGCGGCGCGGAGCGTCGACTGGGCTGACTTGTACCGCTTCATCAGCCGGTCTTCCACGGGCGTCAGTGCGGCGACCAGGTCGCCTTGCTTCGACGCGGGATCGAGCACTACCGCCACCACGCGATTTACCTCGAAGTCGTCGTAGTGCCCGGCGGCATCGAGCTTGGCGCGCAGATTGAAGACGAGATTTGGGTCGGTGGTCGCCGAGAGCTCAGCGGTGGTGTGATAGGTCTTGAACGCGGCGAGCACCTCG
>JANOKE010000444.1:0-1403 GCA_031419135.1 Gemmatimonadaceae bacterium | reverse complement strand
GAACGGTTTGCCCATGACATTGGTGAGCACATTCAGCCGACCACGATGCGCCATGCCGATAACGACCTCGCGCGCGCCCGCACGCCCCGATTCGTCAATGACGGCATCGAGCATCGGAATGAGCGCGTCGGTGCCTTCAACAGAAAAACGCTTGTAGCCCACGTACGCCCGTCCGAGAAAACGCTCCAGCCCATCCACCTCATTGAGCCGTCGCAGCATCGCCGACTTCTCGTCAACCGTGAGGTCGCGCGTGAGCACACCATCGCGAAAGGCCCGTCGAAACCATTCACGTTCGTCATTCGCTTCGAGATGCCAAACTTCGTAGCCGATATGCTCCGAGTACACCTCGCGCTTGCGCCGAATGTTATCGAGGGCAGTCGGAAAGCGATCGTCGCCAATCGCAGCACCGGGAATCGCGGCGAGATCGGCTTCGGTCAGACCGTGAAAGGCCTCGCTGAGTTCGTCGGCACCCGACGGCGGCGAGCCGAGCGGATCGAGCTGTACCGCGTAGTGGCCGTAGTCGCGAATGGCCTGCAGCAGCGACGCCGCTCCGGCGACCTTCTTGAGCATCTCCGGGTCGTGGGCGCGGGGGTCGACCACTGAGCTCCGCGCGTCGCCCAAGGCGACTCCCGACGTGAACAACGATTCGGCGACACGAAAGTACTGTCGCCATGTCTCGTCGACACTCGCCGGATCGAGACGATACCGCTCAAACTGCTCGGCAATGAGGCCGTCGTTGAAGACGCTGGTGATCGCAGATTCGCTCATCATTGATACTATGCTCTTCGAGGAAATGTGTGGGTAAAAACGGCGCAATCCGAGGGGTCCGGTAGCCGGATTTGATTGGCGAATTGGGTGCTGGCGTGGGGGCGGGCCGTCGAGAAGTGCGTGAGTGGACGCGTTGGAGAGCGGGAGTGAGCACAATTCGCGTCATCCAACGTCGCTGCTACGGCATCCGCGATGAGCACTCTCTCCATCTCAAAATCCTCACGTGCACGCTCCCGCCGCTCCCCAGGCTCTCAAAACCCGTAAGATCACCAGCGCGAAATCCCGAAGAGCCTGAATACAGAAGTCTTACCGCAGAGGACGCAGGGGTACGCAGGGGGGGATCGCGTCGCGGTTATGGCGGAGCACCGCGCGGACACACGATACGTTCGATGATGTCTCACTCCTCTCCGTCCTCTGCGCTCTCCGCGTACCCTGCGGTAAATAGTTTGCCGTGAACAGCCCAAAGGGCCGCTCGGGTACCTCGGAAGTCAATGTGCCTGCCTTTGATGCACGCGTTTTACCCACACGATTCCACGAAGAGCCATCGTATGGTTGTTCATGATCGCACACAACGTTCGGCCGAACCATGCCGTCCTCAATGTGAGGAGGCTGCATCAGGTCTTGAAGCCGAGCGA
>JANOKE010000443.1:0-6893 GCA_031419135.1 Gemmatimonadaceae bacterium | reverse complement strand
CACGCACGCGATGCGACGATCGAGCGTGTGCGCGTAGTCGGCGGTGATGAGCGCGCCACTGCCTTCGCCGGCCTCCACAACCACCGTGAGGTCGGCCAGCGCGGCGATGATGCGGTTCCGACGCGGAAACGTGCCGCCATGCCCGGCAACTCCGGGCGCCAACTCGCTGAGCAGCAACCCTTCGCTGCCAATCTGCTCCTGCAGCGCACGATGTCGACGCGGATACACGATATCCAATCCGGTGCCGAGTACCGCGACGGTGCGTCCACCGGCGGCCAACGCCGCTTCGTGCGCGGCGCCGTCGATGCCACTGGCGAGGCCGCTCACGACTGCTACACCAGCACGCGCGCACCGCGCGGCAAGAGCGCGCGCCACGCGCAGCCCGTAACTGGTGGCGGCACGTGTCCCCACGATGGCGACCGCCGGTCCATCCGCCATTGCCAGAGCCCCCTTTCCAAAAAGCACGCTCGGCGCATCGTGAAGGTCGGCGAGACGTATCGGATACAACGCATCGCCGCGGGCCAACGCGAACGCCCCCATCGCGGTGGCCGACGCCATCACCACATCGGCTCTTCGGTACGCCGCCGAACGCTCGATGTCGGATCGGGACCACAACAGCCCCCGCGCCGAGCCGAAGTCCGAAATCCCGCGCACCAGCGAGATCTCTCCCACGCCCGGCAACGCGCGCGCCGCGATCACGTCGCGCACCAGATTGCCGTCAGGGCAGTGGGGCATCCGTCTCGGTTTTGTCTGACGCCGCCCGCATGGCGAGCAACTGCCGCCACCACGCGTCGAGTAATGCGTCGAGTCCCATGCGCCCGGGCGCACTGATCGCGAACAGACCAAACGACCCGGCTGCCTCGATTTCCGGCACATACGACTCTCCAAGCAAGTCGAGCTTGGAGAATACCACGCAGTACGGTTTTGCCGCGAGTTCGCTCGAGTACAGCGAAATCTCGCTGCGTAGCTGATCGAACTCCGCTTGCCAGTCGGTGGCGTCGATGGGGATGACAAACGCCAGCAAGCGCGTTCGTTCGATGTGTCGCAGGAACTGCAGTCCCAACCCCTTCCCCTCGTGCGCTCCCTCAATGATCCCGGGAATGTCCGCCACAACAAACGATCGGTGATCGCTGAGTGGCACGACACCCAGGTTGGGCGAGAGCGTGGTAAATGGATACGCGGCGATCTTGGGTCGTGCCGCCGAGATCACAGACAACAGCGTGCTCTTGCCGGCGTTCGGTTGCCCGACCAGCCCCACGTCGGCAATGAGTTTGAGTTCCAGTTCGAGCTTGCGGGTTCGGCCCTCTTCACCTGGCTGCCACTCGCGCGGTGCCTGGTGCGTGGCGGTCACGAAGAACGCGTTGCCTTTGCCACCTCGTCCGCCTTTGGCCACCAGCATCGTGTCTCCCTCTTCCATCACTTCGCCCAGCAGCTCGTTCGTGTCGGAGTCGCGGATGATGGTGCCTGCGGGCACGGGCAAGACAATGTCTTCACCGGAGCGGCCGGTGCGATTGCCTCCTTCGCCGTGTTGGCCGCGCTCCGCCTTCCAGATATCGCGGTAGGTGTAGTCCAGCAGCGTGGTGAGATTGCGATCGGCGCGCACGTACACGTCGCCCCCGCGGCCACCGTCGCCGCCGTCGGGGCCGCCCATTGCCACGAACTTCTCACGACGGAATGAGGAATTGCCCGATCCGCCGGTACCGGCTTCGACATTCACGATGACGCGATCTACAAACATGGGCGACCTGACGACGTTAACGCGGCCTGCGCCGCAAGGAACAGCCTGCCGGGCGCCGATCGCGCCGCGGTACTGACTACTTACCCTGCACGCGCGCCCACAGCGCGGCATAGCGCCGCGCGTCTTCCGGTGCCAGCAGATCGGCAATCGTAACCAACGTTGCTGACACCGCCGCAATTGACGCCCCGGCATGAAGTGCACCATGCAGATGCGAGTGCAGCTGACGATCCTGTCGCGCAACCGCGCACGCGGCCACCACACACAGTTCCCGGCGCGCCAAATCGAGTTGCGGCCGGCCCAACACCTTGCCGTATCCCTCGACAATCATCCACGTATCGAGCGCCGGATGCAGTTGACGGATGTTGACGCGCAGGCGCTCATAGAAGGACCCGTACACCGTGGCGCAGGTGGCTACACCGCGCGCCGCCCATGCCGCTTGATCGTAGATGGCCCCGTCATCATCCAACGGCGCGAGATGCCCGGAGATACGGCGCCATTCGCGGGTGGCGTTGAGCGCGCGTGGAAATCCGGCGAACAGATACGTTTGCAGCAACAACTCTTCGATCCACTCGGCTCGCACGACACCATGTGCCGCGACCAAGGCCCGGCGCATCGCGGGTTCATCGCCGCCGGCGATCACGGCACCCGTGCGCACGAGCAGCGCCGTTTCGTCGTCCAACGAGGGGACAATAATGCCACCGTCGCCCACCGTCGTCACCGATTCATTGCCGCCCGGCTCTTTCTGCGCCGCAGGGTGAGGACTGATCACTCCAACCGGTCGGCAATAACATCTGCCGCCTGACCCATCTCCAGCGCACTGACGCGAATTTCACCCACCACCTCGCCGCGGGTATTCCACACATGACGCCCGGTGAGCTTCTGCAGGGCCTCCGGTAACGCGTCTGGCAATTCCCCGAGCGCTGCGAGGAGTGCCAGTACCGCCGGATACTGCGCGCGCGACGCGCCGTCCTCGACCTTCAGGGCGATGCCGAGCCCGCGATCAGGCACGGCCAGCGCATGCAGGCCTTCTGCGCCGATCTTGCACACCACGCGTCCGTCACACGCCTCCATGAGCAGCGTATCGAAGCGATCGGTGCCGCCAATGAGAAACGGATGGCCTGTCATGGCCGCCACGATTTGCGCAGGGGCGTCGTCACCGCGCCGGGCAGCGTGACCCAGTCGCGCATATGCCAAGGCCATGTTCGCCAGTGGCAATGCGAACACCGTCACCCCGCATCCATCGACGCCCAGAGGGATCGCGTCATATGGGACACCCGACCAGGCGCTCACGGCGTTCCGTGCGGCAACCTGCACCGGATGCGTGTGACGTTCGTAACCTTTGGCAGGCCAATGTTCCACCACCGCGCGTGCCAGCATCGCCGAATGCTTGCCCGAACAGTTGTTGTGCAATCGCGTGAGTCGATGTCCGCTTTCACGCAACAGGCGAGCGCCGCGGGAGGACAGCGGTTCATGGGGACCGCACGCGAGATCACCTTCCTCGAGTCCGATGCGGGCCAGCATCGCGCCGGCCAACGCCACGTGCTCCGGCTCGCCACCGTGGGAGGCACACGCCAACGCCAGTTCATCGGCGCCCCAAGCCAGCTCGGTGAACTGCCCCCGCTCGACCATGGGAAGCACCTGAAACGGCTTGGCACACGATCGCCACCACGTGGTGAGCGAAGGATTCCGCGCCGCGATGTGCACGTGCCCGTTCCAGTCCACGACGGCGGCATGCACCCGGTGCCGCGACTCCACCAGCTCTCCACGCGTCGCGATGACGTCGATCGTGAGCGTGACGTCTGAGGGGCCGAATGGCGCGGCAGCCATTGGCACCGGGAGATCGGGGGCGGCGGAGTGCAACACCATCAAAACATAACGACCGCCGAGCGCGCTACGTTCTGCGGGCCGCGAAGAGGATACCACCAAGCACCATGACGCCACCCACCAGCGTCGCCGGACCGGGCACTTCGGCAATTCCCGGCAGCAGCGCGGCCAGCAGCGTGGCACCAATTGGCTCACCGAGTGTTGTCAGGTTCACGACATACGCCGGCAAATGACCGAGCGCCCAGTTCATGCCGGTGTGGCCCAACAGCATCGGCCCCAGCGCGAGGCCGGCGAAGATGGCGATCTCACGCGGCGGTTGCGGAAGCAGCGGCTCGACCGAGACCACAGCCAGCAGCGTGCAAGCCGCAAACGCGGCGCCATATACCAATCCGACATATGGCCAGAGTGCGAGCGTGCGTCGCAGTCGTCGGCCAATCAGATAGTACAACGCGCCCGTCACGGCACCAATACACGCCAGCAGATCGCCGAAGAGCGCGCGCGAGCGCAGGACGCTTGCGGCACTGCCCGAAGCGCCACCCTCACCCGTGAGCGCTGTCGCAATTCCGGCAACACCGTTGGGCACATCGGCGAGGGCAACCACGAGCGCCCCCAACACCGCGAGGACAATGCCCACCCACTGCGTACGCGTGGCGCGCTCGCCGAGCCATCGCGCCGAAACGAGTGCGATAATCACCGGTTGCGTGTTCACGAGGGAAACCGACGCGGCGACACTCGTGTATCCAAGCGAGGCGTTAAAACTCCAGAAATGCAGCGCCAGCAGGATGCCAGCGCTGATACCCAATACGGCGTCCTTGCGAGACAAACTGCGCCATGCGCGCCATTCGCCGCCAATGATCAATGCGCACGCAATGATCAGCAGCGAGAACCCCAGTCGCCACGCCGCGATCACGAGCGCCGAAGCATCCGACATCCGCACCAACGGCGCGGCGAACGAGATCCCGACCATCGAGAACGCGAGGACCAGCCAGGGTGATCGAGCCGGACGCATCGGCGTCGACGACACCGATTGAAGGGGATCGGGGTGTGGCATCACGGCGGGGCAAGCTAGCGCGCGTGAGCCACTCCTGCTGCTGCCCAAGCGGTGCGGCAGCCCTTATGTTGCCCTCCGATGCCCCCCTCCCTGTCCTCCCCATCGCCCACGATTGCGCGAGACCGACTCGTTGCGCTCCTCAATGCGGCTGCGCGTCAGCATGTGGTGATTGTCGGCGACGCGATGCTGGACGTGTATCTGCATGGAGACGTCGATCGCATCTCGCCCGAAGCGCCCGTCCCGGTCGTGCGCGTTCGCGAGCGTCGACTCGCGCTCGGTGGCGCCGCCAACGTGGCGCAAAACGTCGCCGCGCTGGCCGCAGCCTGTGACCTGGTGGCGGTGATCGGCGACGACGTTGCCGGCTCCCACCTGCGTGACCGTCTTGACGCCGGCCCGATGACGTCACGTTCCCTGGTCACCGTGGCGCGACCGACCACCACGAAAACGCGGGTCATGGCTCGATCGCAGCAACTGGTGCGCTTTGACGAAGAGGAGGATGCCGATCTCTCCGCGTCGGACGTGGCGCGCGTGCTCGCGGCGATCGAACGCGCCCTCCCTGACGCCACCGCGCTCGTCTTCGAAGACTACAACAAGGGCGTGCTGGTGCCCGCCGTGATCGAAGGCGCCATTCGCCTGGCGGCCGCGCGTCACCTCCCAATCGTTGTCGATCCAAAATTCCGCAACTTTTTTGCCTACCGCGGGGCAACCGTATTCAAGCCGAATCGTCGTGAACTCGAAAGCGCGCTCGGGGCGGCGGTCGATCTCGACCATCCGGAGGCGTTGCCGGCCACGTTTGCGCGACTCGGTGTTCAACATTTATTGCTGACGTTGGGCGAGCGCGGCATGGCGCTGGTTTCGGCCGACGGCATTGTGCACCGTGTGCCAACCACGGCGCGCGAGGTGTACGATGTCGTGGGCGCGGGCGACACCGTGACCGCCTACCTCGCCACGATGCTGGCCGCTGGCGCGTCTGCCCTCGAAGCCGCCATTGTCGCGAATTACGCTGCAGGGGTCGAAGTCGGAAAGCTCGGCGCCGCCACCGTGTCGGCCGAGGAACTTCTGGACGCGTACGATCGTCACCTCGCGGATGGTTGACGTACCAACCAAATTGGAGGGGTGTCAGGCGTCTCACGAACAAGACGCGCGGTCCGGTAGCTCAGTCGGTTAGAGCAGGCGACTCATAATCGCTCGGTCGTGGGTTCGAGTCCCACCCGGACCATAGGCAACGTTGCAGTTGCACGGGGGTTCCGTCGTCTGGTCGGTGCCGTTAGCATTCCGATCCGTCGTCGATGGCCCCCGGGTCGTCGCGACGACGGGCGCGTAGCTCAGCTGGTTAGAGCGCTGCTTTCACACAGCAGAGGTCCGGGGTTCGAGTCCCTGCGCGCCCATCTTTCCGACCCTGCGCAACAGGGGCCGGTGATCATCATCCGCCCCTGTTCTGTTCACCCGGGTCCGTGGCGTCAGGCGGCGGCGGTGACCGTTATGCGAGCGCCGGCGTGTCGCAGTCGCCCAATCGTCCGTTCGTCGAGACGCGCCCGCACCACCAGCACGTCTTCATCCGTGCGCTGTTCCAGCACTTCACCTTCGCGATGGATTTCGGCGATCAACCGACCGTTTGCCGCGGGAATGCGAATTTCGAGAATAGGGCGCTGACGACGCATCGCCGCGCGCAGCATGGTGCGCAGTGGATCGAGTCCCCCCGGTTGGAGCGCGGAGACAAACAACGAGTCAGGCGACAGATTGCCCACCCGGTCGCGCACGGCTTGCAATTCATCGGCCGGGATCGCGTCCACCTTGTTCATCAGGTAGCGCATCGGTCGCTCGGACAAGCCCAACTCCGCGAGTACGCCATCAACTACATCGCGATGCTCTTCCCAGGCCGGATGACTGGCATCGATGATGTGCAGCAGCAAATCGGCCTCGCGCGCTTCGGCCAGCGTTGCGCGAAAGGACGCCACCAAATGGTGCGGGAGCTTGCGGATAAATCCCACCGTGTCGGTCAGCAACGCCGTGTATCCTTCGCCGATATCCACCTCACGGGTGAGCGGATCCAGCGTGGCGAACAGTCGGTCTTCGACAAACACCTCGGCATCGTGTGCCATGGCGCGCAACACCGACGACTTCCCGGCATTGGTATACCCAACCAGGGCCACCCGATAATGCGCCGTCCGTCCCTGCCGATGCACGTCACGCGCGCTATCCACATCGGCGAGAAGTTCCTTGAGAATCCGGATGCGGGCCTGTATCTATCGGCGGTATGTTTCCAACTGTGTTTCACCG
>JANOKE010000442.1:0-1704 GCA_031419135.1 Gemmatimonadaceae bacterium | reverse complement strand
GACAGTCGAACTCGCCAGGTTCGTGGCCTCCGACCTTGCGAACATCTCAAATATGAGATACCCTTCTCCCATGAGAAGCGATGCCCCCCTGCGATATTTGTCTGTATCAGGATCTCGACGGCCACGTGCCTTTCGACGAGTGGCTCAGCACGATGTCGGAGCCGGGCAAAACGCAGAATCTGGCGGCCGCTATGAAGATCGCCGCAGCGCTACAACGTCTCGCAACGGAGGGGCACGCGCTGCGACGACCCACGTCCGCTCCACTTCGCGATGGCGTGTACGAACTCCGCGTGGGGATTGGCAGGGTCAACTATCGGGCACTGTACTTCTTCGCGGGAAAAGGCGTGGCCGTTATCGCGCATGGGTGCACCAAGGAGGCTGCCGTGGATGAGGCAGATATCGGCAGAGCGGTGATGCGTCGCGCCAGGTACATGGCATCCCCGCGTGCCCATACGGCACCATCCGCGTAGCACCCGAGTTTACTCTCTGGAGCGAGGACGATGGCATCGCGCAAAAAGCAGAGGCCTCCGCGCAACGACGCGCTGACGGTGATGACGAAGATGTTTGGCGCCGCGCCGGGCTGGGAGAAAGGGGTCGCCGACGCGACGGCGGCGGCGGAGATCGCCGAAGAAGTGTACGCGCTCCGCGAACGTCACGGCCTCACGCAGCTTGGGTTGGCAACGCTGATCGGCTCGTCGCAATCCGCGGTCGCACGCATGGAAGATGGTGCGTATCGTGGGCATTCCATCGCCGTGTTGCGGCGTATGGCGGCCGCGGTTGGCGAGCAGGTGAGCTTCAAATTCATCGCGCCCACCCTCAAGCCGACGGCCCGTTCGACTCCTCATGATGAGAAAGAGTCTACCGCCGCGCCGCCGCCACCCCGTGCACGGCGTCCTCGTCCACGATCAATGTCTGCATGAGGCGACCAAACATGCCTTCCAGCGCCGTGAAGTCGCGCGCCGGCGCGACGCAGAGCGCGAACAGCACGTGATCGTCACGCAACATCCGGGTATACACCTTCACCTTCTCCTCTTCGCCGGTGAGCGGTGAGATGCCGCTGAGCATCGCCGAATAGCCGGACGCCCCGTTTATCGATTCCGGTTTCGCCGAGCCCGGCGTCGCTTTCAAGTAGGCATTGGCGCGCAGGATACTGCGGATGAGATCGTCCGTCGCATCTTCCAGCGCGCCGCGCGGTGGCACCGCGCGTTCGAACGGCGCGTAGTTCGCACTCATGCTCGCGTCCCAACGCGTGGACTCGCCGTCAAACGGATAGTAGTGATTGATGACCACTCCGTAGGCAATCGCCTGCTGCCCGTTGGCCAATGTCACCAAACCCGCAGCAGGCGTGATCGTTGCCGCGAACGCGCCCGGCGCCTGAATGGCGCGCCAGTTGTCCGGAAAACTGACCGTGAAAAACCCCGTCGGCTGTCGATATGGCGTGAACCGTGACGATGGCGCGGCGATGGTGACACGGATCGGCGCTGATGGTGTTATCGGCGCACTCTTTGGCGGATTCGGTGTCGTCACAGATGCCGGCCAGATGCCGGACCGCGTTTTGGCCAGCGTCTTCACGTCCATCATGGTGCGCAGTTGCGAGTGCCCACCAATGTCTGATGATGGTGCCATCGCTATCGTGCCCGACAACTCACGCACGCGCGCTTCGCGTTCGACGGCGGGCGGATGACTGCCAAAGAACATCTCCAG
>JANOKE010000441.1:0-10356 GCA_031419135.1 Gemmatimonadaceae bacterium | reverse complement strand
CACGCCGACGCCCTTGGCGCTGGCGGGGTTGGACGAGGAAACGCAGCGGCAACTGCGCGATTTGTCGGTGGTTGCGCTGGCGGTGCTCGGGGTGAAATCGCCCACGCATGCGCAGGTGCAGGACGAAATGCATCGACAGTTCGCGGCGCTCACGACGGCATTGCCTGATGACGGTGATCGGGAGGCGTTGCTGCAGCAGGCGATCTTGTTGGCGGCCGAGGAGTACGAGGCGGACTGACGGGCGGGTGCCGGCGAGTTTGACCGAACTGCTATCCACGGAAACGCGCGTAGGCTTTCCACTGCCGTCCACGGAAACGCGCGTAGGCTTTCCACTGCCGTCCACGGAAACGCGCGTAGGCTTTCCACTGCCGTCCACGGAAACGCACGGAAACAGAGGAAACGACATGAAACAAAGACGAGGAGCTGTTTGATCCTTGTTGGTTCCGTTGGTTTCGGTGCGTTTCCGCGGTCAGCCGTTTGCCCAGGCGGGCAGTCGCGCGCCGCAGACCTTGCCCTGTCGACGTCCGATGGCCAGAGTCTGTGAGCCCGCGTGCCCATTACCGTCTCAAACCCGGACCTCCCTCCGTGCGCTCATTGCTGCGCTACTCTCCGCTATTCACGGCGGTCCTGTGGTTGCCACTCGCGGCCACCCAATCGTCCGCGCAGGCAACACGCGCCATCGGCACACCTGGCTACTCGGCCGTCGCCCCAACAGCGCAGCGGCGTCTCGAACAGGAAGCCATTGAGGGACCCGTACCCGCGCGCGCCAAGGCACAATCCGCAGCGCTGTCAAGAGAACCACATGTGGCCGGCACACCGGTGCAGAAACGCACTGCCGATTACGTCATCGCAGAAATGAAAGCGATGGGACTGGAGACGGAACTGCGTCAATACGACGTGTGGTTGCCGAATGCGACGAGTGTGAAGATCACCCGACTGGGCGGTACGCCATTGGCGCTTGACTTGAGCGAACCGGCTATTCCTGGTGATCCGGCCACGGCGATGAAGCAGTACCTCACGGTGAACGGATCGAGCGGTGCCGGTCTTGTCGAAGGCGAATTGGTATTTGTGAACTACGGGCTGATTGAGGACTACGCGACACTCGATTCGCTTGGCGTGTCGGTGAAAGGCAAGGTGGCGCTGGCCCGCTACGGACGCAGCTTTCGCGGTATCAAGGCGCGCGAAGCCGAGAAGCGCGGCGCGGTGGCGACGCTTATCTACACCGATCCGGCCGACGATGGATTCGCCCGCGGCGATGTGTATCTTGAAGGCCCCATGCGCCCCATGCGTGGTGTGCAGCGCGGCAGTGTGTTCAACGGTGCCGGCACGTATCATTCGGCGTATGACACATTCGCCTGGATGGAGCGTTTCGGTGATCCGGGATTTGTCTATCACGCTACCGCATCGCGTATCGGTGCGGCCATGGCGCTGCGTGTGGCCAACGCGGAAATATTACCGTACGATTACGTGGAGTTTGCGCGCACCATGCGACGCTATCTGGCGCCGCTTTCGCGCAGTCTGACCGCGAAGAGTTGGGACCGTACGGCGATTGCTGCGCTTGCTGCGGGAATTTCGCGACTTGAGCGTTCGGCGCAGGACTTTGCCGGCACGCGTGACAGTGAACTGACGCGCGGTGTCGGACGATCGGCGCAGTTGGTCACCAACACGGGGTTGCTCAAGGTGGAGCGCGCATTTGCCCGCGCGAGTGGTCTGAAACGGCGGTCGTGGTACTGGTCACTGATTGATGTGGCCGACATCGACAACGGGTATGCGAATATGAATTGTCCCGACGTGAACGAAGCGATACGGGCTGGTGATCGGGCCACGACACTCTCTGAACTCGCTGATTTGACACAGCGGTTTGGTGCGGCGGCCGACATCATAGACCACGCTGCGAAACTGATCACCGTGAAGTAACAGGGAAGGTCATGACGTCCGATCCACGCTACTCCCGTCAACTCATCCTCAAGGGATTCGGCGCCGCCGCGCAGCAGCGACTGGCCCACGCGCGTGTGCTGATCGTTGGTGCGGGCGGTTTGGGGTCGCCAGCCAGCATGTATCTCGCCGCCGCTGGTGTTGGCACGCTCACGTTGGTGGACCGCGACGTGGTGGACATCACCAACCTGCACCGCCAGCTGTTGTATGGCACGCCCGATGTTGGTCGCAGCAAGATGGCGGTAGCGCAGGAACGGCTGTTGGCCATCAATCCCGACGTCGCGGTGCACGTGCATGAAACGCGACTGACGGCGCAGAATGCAGCGGAGCTTGTGGCCGGACATGATTTCGTGGTGGATGCTACCGACAACTTTCCGGCGCGCTACGCGATCAACGATGCGTGCGTGCGGGCGGGGGTGCCGTTCGTGTATGGCAGCGTGGCGCGTTTCGAAGGACAGGTGAGCATTTTCGCGGCACCGGATGGCCCGTGCTATCGCTGCCTGTTTCCTGAGCCTCCGTTGCCGGGATCGGTGCCCACGTGCGCCGAAGAGGGCGTGCTGGGTGTGGTCCCGGGAATTCTCGGACTGTATCAGGCTACCGAAGTCATCAAGTGGATTGCACAGATCGGCACGCCATTGGTGGGGCGCATGCTGCTGCTCGATTTACTGGAGCACGAGACCCAGTCCATTCGCGTGACCCGTCGCGCGGAGTGCACCGCGTGCGGCGTGAATGCCACCGCACCGGTTGCGACCATGGCGTTGCAGCTTGACGACCATCACGCCATGACCGAGGACTACTCGGACCTCTCGGTGTTGGCGCTGGCCGCACGTCTCGCGCAGGGTGACGCGACAGTGGTTCTGGACGTGCGTGAGCCGTGGGAGTTCGACACGGCGAGTCTGCCCAACAGCATGCTGGTGCCAATGTCCACCTTACCGTCGGCGATCAATCGACTGGAGCGTGACCTGGAGTATGTGGTGCTGTGTCATCACGGCACGCGCAGCGAGATGGCGGCCAACTTCATGCGTTCCCGGGGATTTCCGCGCGTACACAATTTGCTGGGCGGGATTGATGCATGGAGTATCGAGGTGGATTCGACCGTGCCGCGGTACTAAAGTCCATGACCGGGTTTGGTGATCTGCTGACGCGTGTCGCGGATCACTTGCCGTCTCGGCGGGCATTGCGGGCGCGATTCGAACTGGCGCACGCGCGGCGCTTGCCCACTGGGCCGGACGGTGTGGTGATGGGGACGGAGCGTATTCACCTCCAGGGTTCCAGCGGACGTGCGGCGTTGCTGCTGCACGGCTTCAATGACACGCCGCAGTCGATGGCCTATCTCGCAGCGGCCGTGCACGGCGCCGGGTACACCGTGGTGGCGCCGCGACTGCCGGGACACGGAGTGCGTTTGCCGGACATGGCCCGAGACGCGCGCGCGGCGCAATGGCGATCCACCGTGGCGCACGAGTACGCACAGTTGCGTGCCGCACACGACACGGTGGTGGTGTGCGGTCAGTCGATGGGCGGTGCATTGGCGGTGCTGTTGGCAGCGGCGCATCCGGAGTTACCGGCGTTGGTGCTACTCGCGCCTTTCCTTGGTATGTCCGTCGGCATGCAGTTTCAGATCGTCGCGTCGATGTGGTGGAACTTCGGGGCCCCGTATCATATCGGCACCGGTGGTGAGCGCTCACTGCACGATCCCGTTGCCAGGGCGCAGACGCTGGGACCCCGGGTGTTCACTGCGCGCATGATGAACGAGTTGCGCACGGTGGCCCGGGCGGCTGAGCGCGCGTTGCCGCGGGTGGTGGCGCCGACGTTGTATCTGCAGTCGCGCGAGGACAACCGGATTTCGAGCGAGGACGCGGAACGGCATTTCGCGATGGTTGGGAGCGGGGAGAAGGAGCAGCGATGGGTGTCGGGGAGCGGGCATATCATTTCGGCGGACTATTGCCGAGACGACGTGGCGCGGCAGGCGATTGAGTGGTTTGAGCGGCACGCTGGGTTCGCGGAACGGCTGTCCACTAAAACGCGCTGAAACAAGGGAAACAACAGGGAAGCCACAGCAAGTGAAGTTCGGTTTCTTGGTGTTTCCCTTGTTTCAGTGCATTCCTCGGAAAGCCGTTCAGCGATCTGCCTGCAATGAAAGGATTGGCCGAGCAACGTTTCGGTGAAGCGAACCGAATTGCCCCGCTGCAGTGTGTTCGAACGGGCCCATTGCCGACTGCTGCCGGTGCCCACTCATCTCAACAGCGGAGACGTTCATGGACACAACACGCGACGCACTACAACTGGCGCACGGCGAACTCACTCGCGAGATCATCGGGGCGTTTCACGATGTCTACAATGAGCTTGGACACGGGTTCGTCGAATCGGTGTACGTGCGGTCGTTGCTGGTGGCGCTTGATGACCGCGGGATCTTTGGCGAGCTCGAGGCGCCGCTGATCGTGCGCTATCGCGATACCATTGTTGGGCGGTTCCGCGTGGATCTCTTGGTTGAAGGCACAGTCATTGTGGAAATGAAAACCGGGGAGAAAATCGTGACGGCTCATCAGCGTCAGTTGCTCAACTATCTGCGCGCATCGGGGCTGGCGGTTGGACTGGTGCTCAATGTCGGTGAGCGGCCGAGCGTTCGGCGAATGATCTGGACGGGCCAGTCTGGGAAACGGCGCTCCACGTGATCTGGACGGGCCAGTCTGGGAAACGGCGCTCCACGTGACCTGGACGGGCCAGTCTGGGAAACGGCGCTCCACGGAAACGCGCTGAAAACAGGGAAACCACAGGGAAACAAACTTCGGTGTTGGGGTTCCTTGATTTCCCTGGTTCAGTGCGTTTCCGCGGAAAGCCGTTCATCTCGCTAACTCAAGCCCCTACAGCCGAAGGTTCAACCGCAGCGCGGCCTCGGCCACGAGATCAGGCACGCCCATCGGACCGGGCTCCCATCGTCCCAGCAAGAATGGATCGCTGCTTGCATCTACCGGGCGATTGCCTGAACGGCAGGCGACACTGAACCCAGCGTCGGCAACCAGTCGCGCGATACGCGAATCGGTGCGGCCATGCGGATACGCGAACTGGTTGATCGGCACTCCGGCTGCGACGGCCAGATCGTCCCGTCCTTCCCGTAACGCTTGCGCTACTGCTGCGTCATCGAGCTGCGTTAACACCGGATGCGCCATGGTGTGAAATCCGATGGTGATCCCGGGCGCGGCCGCAAGGAACGCGATGTTCTCCCGCGAAAGGAGCGAACTCTTGGGGGCGGCGAATGTCCGATCAATCACATTTACCAGTGGCGTGCCTTCGCACGCCGCAGCCAGTTCCACCGCCGTACGTGCCGCAACACCAAGCGAGGCCGCCGTTGCTGCCAAACCTACGCGGGCAATTTGCGCCTCCAGGAGAATCCACCATGGCGCCTCCAGTCCATGCAACGTCCGACCACACAGAAAAAACGTGGCCGGAATGCCCAGCGCTTGCAGCACAGGCAGTGCCTGATGCGCGTGCGACGGTTCATCATCATCGAGCGTGAGACAGAAGCGCACTCGGTCCGGTCGCGCCAACGAACCCGTTGGTGGGTTCAGCACGTCGGCAAGTGGAACGAAATCACCAATGGCTGCCAGCGCCTGAATCTGCTGTCGGAACAGCGAACCCGACACTGTTGGCACGATAGACTTCTCGACAGACAAAACCGGCCACGAGTCCGGGGCGATGCGGTGATAAAGCAGGATAAGCGCGCGGTGGCGCATTGCCGCGGTGGCCAGCGCTGCACGTTGAATGCTGGCGGTACGAAGCAGTCGCAGGCCGGCGGCGCGCCACAGAGGTTTCATTGGTGGAAGATATGACGTCTGATATACCGGGCGATACAGCCCACACATCCGGGACACCACTCCTCGCACCGTCGCTGCTGGCGGGCGCTGCGGGCGCTGCCGTGCGATGGCGCGCGGTGGGGTTGGCGGGTGCCAAAGCTATTGCGCTGGCCCGCTCGCTCGTACTGGCCTGGCTGCTGGTGCCCGATGATTTCGGGTTGTTTGCGATTGCGTTTGTGCCACTCGATCTGATGCTTGGTGTCACCGATGTCGGGATGATTCCTGCTCTCGTGCAACGACGTGAGGTGCACGATCGCGACTATCATGTAGCCTGGACGGTGGGGCTGTTGCGCGGGTTGGCCATCAGCGTGGTGCTCATGAGTGCCGCGTCGCTGTTTGCGGGTGTGTTCGGTGATGTGCGCGCGACGGACATCATCAGGGCGTTGGCTCTCCGGCCAATCATCGCCGCGACCGCCAGCATTCGTGTGGCGCAGCTCGAGCGCGATCTTCACTTCCGTTCGCTGGCGTCAATCGATCTTGCCACATCCATCGTCAACACCGTGTTTGCGGTGCTGCTTGCACACTCGATGGGTGTATGGGCGCTGGTGATCGGGACCTTGGCTGGCGCGCTGGCTGGCGTGATCGCGTCGTATGTCGTGGCGCCGCACACGCCGAAGCTGGTGTTTGACCGTGTGCGCGCCCGCTCGCTGATGACCTTTGGCCGCTGGGTGCTGCTTGGCGGTGTGGCCGCGATGATTGGTGAAGGGGTGTTGGTGGCCACCATCTCGCGCACCTTGGGCGTTGGCGCAACGGGACTGTATTCGCTGGCCGCCAGCCTGGCCCTCGCACCCGCCGCCATGGTGGGCGCCGTGATTGGCGGTGTGGCCTTCGCCGTGCATGCGCGAGCGTTTCCCGACCAGCGTCAGGTGGCACGCGTGTTTCGGGCCAGCCTTACGTCCATGATCGTGGTGCTGCTTCCGGCATACGCCATCCTTACTGTACTGGCGCCGGCAATCGTAGAGCGGATGCTCGACACGCGATGGCAGGGCGCGGCGCCGGTAGTGCAGTTGCTCGCGGCGGCGGGATTTTTGGGACTCGTGTTTGACGCCACGGCATCGATGCTGGCGGGCGCTGGACGGGCCCGTGCGGTCACGATACTGAGCCTGTTGTTCACCGCCATCGTGAGCGTTGTCGTGTGGCCACTCACACAACGTTTCGGCCTTGAAGGCGCGGCGACGGCAAGGATCGTTGCCGACCTGGTGGTCATGATCAGCTGCGTCGTGTTGATCCGCACCGTACTCACCTCACCGTTCAAGGCGCTGTGGTTGCCGTTAGTGAGCATTCTTGTGGCGTCAGGGGTGAGCGCCACGGTGGCCTGGTTCATCACGCAATCGTCACCGCGTCTGGGCGCTCTGATTGCCGGCGGGGTTGCCGGAATTGTCTCGGCTATCCTGCTCCTTTGGGTCTTCGACCGCTGGCTACACCTTGGGCTTCGTCGCGATTCGGCGCTCGTGATTCCCGCGCTTCGGCAGTAGCGCACTGCGCGCGTTCAGCAAGGCCAACAGGAACAACAGCGAACCGATCATCTCCAGCACTTCTTCGGCGATCATCAAGGCGTTGTAATGTGGGGTTTTGGCGCCGTCGGCCAACCATTCAAAATGCTCCAATGCCTGCGATACCACCCACATGGCCGCTCCGAGCCCCAGCAGCAGACGCGCCCTCGGCTCCAATTGTCTTATCACGCGCCACCACACCACTGCGGCCAGAATAAACAGTGGCACATAGAGTGTCTGCCAACTCACTCCCGACAGTCGCTCGAGTCGTTCATGGATCTGGAGAATCTCATCAAGCGACACGTGGGCCAGCACGCCGGTAAACACCAACCAGCGCACCCGATGCACACCTTGCTGACTACCGATCGAGTATGCCTGCAGCGCGGCCAAGCCCGACAGCGCCGTCGAAAACAGCACGGGGACATTGTACGACGCGATCCGCCGAGCGTGTCCCTGGAATATCCCGTACAGTCGGATCTCCCCATCCAAGTCGAACAAGCCCGATCCGAATCCCGGTTGGAGTGCGGTCAGCACACCGAGCACGCCGAAAACCGCGATCAGCGTGAACCCGAGTGATGCCACAACGTTGGGATGCAGCAACCGATTCAACGGCGTCGGGATTCGGGAAAACGGGCTCAAGGTGATCGCTCAGCCGCCGGCTCATCATAGACCCACCGGTGCCAAATCGCGAGAGTCAGCGGGGGGGGCCAGCGGGCGCCCGCCACTCCCGGTTATCATTGGCGGTGACGTCTGGATCGTCCATTCGTCGCCCCTTCATGATGCACGACCGCGCCGCACGCGGATTGCCGGAACTCGTCGTGGCCAGTGACGCAGCGCCGTCCAGAAATCTGCTGCTTGTCACAAGTCCGCCGACGCCGTCCGGTGCGGGTGTGGCATACCGTCTTCGCGAGTTGGCACGCCGGCGGGGGAAGTTCCCGGTGAGCGAGTTGTCCGCCGTCATTGGTGAACCGGTGGGTCTGTCCGAATGGTCCGATCTTTCGCGCATTCTGTGGGAAGCGGATATTGCCGAGGTGGTGATCGCGTATTCCGCCGAACCTTCTGTGTTGCGGCAACTGGCCGCCCTCGCGCACACCGTCGGGTTTGGGCTCTCTCTGGCGCCCGCGCATCCGGGCACGACCGGTGAACCGCTGCCTGTGGCGGGTGCGAGCTTCACGCGTACGATTCTCCCGGTTCCCGTGGGCGCGTGGAATGCTCGGCTGCTCCCAACCCGCTCGGCCGAACGTGCGCCGCGCATCGTGGACATTGTTGGCGCGCTTGTGCTGGCGGCCGTTGCGCTGCCGCTGGTGGTGGCGGCGGTCATTGCCATCAAGCTCGACTCGCCGGGCCCGGCATTCTTTTCGCAGACACGCATTGGCGCTGCGGGTCGGCCGTTTCGGATTTGGAAGCTGCGCACCATGCGCGGTTCGTCTGAGCCGTATGCCCGATCACCTGCCGACCACGATCCCAATATCACGCCTGTTGGAGCGGCACTGCGGGTGAGCGGCTTTGATGAGTTGCCGCAACTGCTGAACGTGTTGCGCGGCGAGATGAGTCTGGTGGGTCCACGTCCGGAGATGCCGTTCATCGTGGAGCAGTACTCGCTGGTGCAACGTGAGCGGCTGGCCGCAGTGCCCGGCATCACCGGTCTCTGGCAGCTGGGTGGTGATCGTGGGGCTGCCATGCACGAACAAATCGAGTTCGACTTTTTCTACATCGCCTTTCGTTCACTCGCATTGGACACGCACATTTTCCTTGAGACAGCGCAATTCGCGTTGCGCGGCGCGTTCCGGGCGCTGGCGGGACGACGCGACATTGAGGACACCGATCCCGCGCTGGATACATATGCAGCATCGGGCAATCGGAGTGCTGCCAATCATGAGTAAGTCTTCACGTTGCGCACTGGTGACCGGTGCCGGCGGCTTCATTGGCCATCATCTTGTGTCGGCACTCAAGCGCGATGGGTGGTGGGTGCGCGGCGTCGACCTGAAGTACCCCGAGTACGAGCCAACCACAGCCAACGAGTTCTTGCTGCTTGATCTCACAAAATGGGAGAGCTGTTTGCAGGCCACGCGTGACGTGCACGAGGTGTACGCCCTGGCGGCGGACATTGGCGGTATGGGCTACATTGCCACGCACAACGCGGCCATTCTGCACCAGAACACGCTCATCAGCACCCATACTCTCGAAGCGGCGCGTCAGAACGGTGTGCAGCGTTATCTGTTTGCGTCGTCGGCCTGCGTGTATCCGGAGTATCTGCAAACCGAAGCCAGTGTGACCCCGCTGCGGGAAGAAGATGCGTATCCGGCGCAACCGCAGGACGCGTACGGATGGGAGAAGTTGATTACCGAGCGACTGCTTATGCACTATCGCGAGGACTACGGCCTTGCCACGCGCATCGCCCGCTTTCACAACATCTACGGACCGTTGGGCACTTGGCGTGGCGGACGCGAAAAAGCGCCGGCCGCGATGTGTCGCAAGGTGGCGACCGCCAAGCTCACGGGAAATCCCACGGTGGAGATCTGGGGCGATGGCGAGCAAACGCGTTCGTTCTGCTACATTGATGACTGCCTGGATGGTATCCAGCGATTGATGCGGTCGGAGTATTGCCACCCCCTCAATATCGGACAGGACCGACTGGTGTCGATTAACCAACTGGCCGATATCGTGGCCACCGTTGCCGGTATCGCCATCACGAAGCAGCATGTACCGGGTCCGCAAGGTGTGCGCGGTCGCAACTGCGACACCACTCGACTTCGCACGGAGCTTGGCTGGACGCCGCATGTGACGCTGGAAGCAGGTTTCGCCAAGACGTACGCGTGGATCGAGAGCGAATTGCGCCGCGCGTAAACGTGCTTGGTGTCGGCGTGAGTGCCGTCGACATGCCGAGTGCGTTGGCAGCCATCGAGCGGTGGATCACCGAAGGTGGCTCCCACTACGTGTGCGTGACGGGCGTGCACGGCGTGATGGAAAGCCAACGCGACCAGGAGCTGCGTGGTATCCACAATACGGCGGATATGGTGACGCCAGATGGCATGCCAATGGTATGGCTGGGCCAACTGCACGGTCACCGAACCATG
>JANOKE010000440.1:0-2021 GCA_031419135.1 Gemmatimonadaceae bacterium | reverse complement strand
CATTGAGTTCGCCACTCGCATCCTTGTCGAAGGTGCCGCCGGCCGGAGCCACCGTAGCCTTCGTGACATTTGCCAGCGCAAACGCCTTGCTGTTGTAGAACGCCGTGTGTCCACCGCGATGGTGCACACACACCGGGTGCTCGATGCTCACCTGATCAAGGTCGCGCCAGGTGAGTTGGCGTTTTTCCTTGAGCTTCGTGTCGTCGTGGAAGTAGCCCGATACCCAGGTGCCCGGCGGCGTGTGCGTGGCGCGTGCACGCAGCTTGTCGATGATACTCTGGATGGTGACGAACTCCACTTCGAACGGATTGCCCACCAGCACTTCGTACAACAGTGTCGTGCCGCCGGCATGGTTATGCGTGTCGATGAAACCCGGCACAACGGTCATCCCTTTCGCATCAATCACCTGTGTGCGTTTCCCGACCAGCGATTTCATGGCGGCCGACGTTCCGATGGCCACGAAACGATCGTTGCTCACCGCGAAGGCCTCGGCGCGAGGTACCGCCGCGTCCATCGTGTAAACCTTGGCGTTCACGACAACGAGATCCGGGTCGACGGCCACGCTATTCGTGAACGCGACGTGCGCCGCGTTTAACCAGGACGGGGACAGCGCACCGGCAGCGCCAGCAACGGTAAGCCCCATGAACTCGCGACGACTGCGCTGGTTGGTCATCGTGTCTCCGGGGAGGGAAGGGGTGTTCCACCGGTCAGCCGCTTCACGAGCTCGTACAGGAACGTCTGCCCTTCGTAGAACGACTGTACCTTGAGCCGCTCGTCGCGGCCATGAAAACGAATGTCGTCGCGATCGTAAAAGAAGCCCTGCACACCATAGGTGGGAATACCGGCGGCGCGCGTAGCCCGGCCGTCCGTGGCACCCATGACCATCATGGGCACGGCAATAACGCCAGGCCACATGGCCGCCGTAAGCGTGCGCGCCGCGCCCAGCACATCGTCGCGCATCGGCGACGCGGGGCCGGGCGCGGGTGTGCCTTGAATGGTCACGTGCACCGCCGTGTCGTTGATGGTGCGTGTGAGCGCTTGCGTCACGAACTCGGCTTTGTCCTCCGGCAGCACACGGCAGTTCACTTCGGCGGCTGCGAGCTGCGGCAGCGCGTTCTTCGCGTGCCCGCCTTCCAGCATCGTCGCCACGCACGTTGTGCGTAGCGTGGCGTTCCACGACGTCGAACCGCGTGCGACTCGTCGCATGGCCGCCGTATCGCCCTTCACGACGGCAACGAGATCCGTACGCACCGCGCCCTTTTCGATAGTGGACATCGCGCGGAAATACTCCCGCGTGACATCGTTGAGCTTGAGCGGGAAACCAAACCGGCCGAGTTTGTCGAGCGCGCCAGCGAGATGATAGATGGCGTTGTCGGCGACGGGCAGTGAGCTGTGCCCGCCCTTGTTGCGCACTTCGAGTCGGTAGTTGACAACGTATTTCTCGCTCACCTGCAGATTGTTGGAGATGCGCACGCCCTTCTCCGACTCGCCCCAGCCGCCCTCGTTGAGACTCAGCTCGGCGTCGATGAGTTCACGCTTGTTCTTGAGCAGCCAGTCGACCCCGTTGAACGGACCGCCGCCTTCCTCGTCGGCCGTGAGTGCCACGATGATGTCACGCTCGGGTACGAATCCCTCGCGCTTGTAGCGCATGAGATTGGCAATCCACACAGCCGCCTGCGACTTGTCGTCACCAACGCCGCGTCCGTAAAAAAATCCCTCCTTCTCCACGAACGTGAACGGGTCCATGCTCCAGTCTTCACGCTTCGCTTCCACTACGTCGGTATGGGCCAGCAACAGGATCGGCCGGCGTGTGCCGTTGCCGTGGAAGCGCACCACCAAATTCGCTTTGTGCGGCGCGGCACCGCCGACAAAGATGTCTTTCTCCGGAAACCCCGCGTCACGCAATCGCTTGGCAACCGCCTCCACCAGCGGTGTGGTGGCCCCGGTGGAGAAGCCCGACTTCACCTCGACCATCTCCTTGAATATCGAAAGGGCGAGTTGACGCTCGCGTTCGGGTGGCA
>JANOKE010000439.1:0-3592 GCA_031419135.1 Gemmatimonadaceae bacterium | reverse complement strand
GTCACGTGAAAATCGTGATCCCACAGGAACATCTCCCAGTACAGCGCTTGCCCCTCGTTCCAGAACGGCGTGGCGAACACGCGGCGGTGAGAGTTGTAGCGGGCCGCCATGAACCCTTGCAGGTGGTGGCCCGGATTGAGTTCGTGAAAAACTGTCGCGTGCGAGAAGTGCGGATTGTTGCCGCGCAGGCTCATGAGTTTCTCGTCATTCGTCATGTCGTCGGTGGGATACGACACCTGGATGAGGTCTCCGCCAAGAAAGAACGGTGAGACGCGCTGCCGCTCCGGCGACAACATCTCCATACGCCAGTCTTCCCGCGCCAACGCGGGAATGGTGATCCAGTCGTGCTGATCGAAAAACGCCTCGGCCTGTCGCGCCAGATCCCGAATCAGATCGGGTTGCTTGCCGGGTTCGACATACGTGTTCTTCACTTTCTCCATCGCCGCCTTCCAGTCGTCGCCAAATCCCATTTCGCGCGCCGCCTTCCTGGCTTCGCTCAGACTGAATGCATATTCCTTTTCGGCAATAGCGATCAGTTCCGGGGCGGTGTACGGAATCATTTCGTGACGCAGATCCACGGCCAATCCCTCGGCGCCAATCGGATCGCCGATGATCGGACCGGTGTTGTCACCGGCAGCGCCTCCGCCTCCGCGGCCCCCGCCCCCGCCCCCGCCACCGGCCGCCGCGCCACGTCCCGCACCCACGGCTATGGCAACAGTTGGCGCGGCCGGAATACCCACAACGCGCTGTCGAATCGTCTGGGCGTACCGCTGCATCGACTCTTCGAGTTTCTGATACGGACTGGCGGCCCACCATGAGAACAGCGGATCAAAGCCGTCGTAAAAGCGAAACCACTGACCGACAACATTGCGCACGGCGTCGAGATGGTCTGCCGCGCGGTTGCCCACGGTGCGCGACACGCGCGGCGCCGGCAGGCGCGGGCGCACGGCGCTGTCCGAAGCGGCCGCGGTGCCACCTACACCGGCGCCACCGGCTCCGGCGCCACGGCCTGCGGGCGCTTCAAAGAGTGCCCGCAGACTGTCAATCTGTTTGGTGATGTCTGCCAGCGTGCGCGACGCGCTCTGTCCATCGATGGACACGAGATTGCGCCGGGCATCGTGTAAGGCCAGCAGTCGGTCGGTGAACGGCAGCAGCGGCACCATTTCGAGGCGCATCTTTTCCTGACGGTTTGCCAATTCCTGCTGGTATCGCAAATGGTTGTCCAGCAGGACGTAGTCCGCCTTGCCTTCCTGCGAAAGCTTTTCGAAATCGATTTCACGCAACCGTTCGCGCCACGACGCCGCGAAGCCACGCAGTCGTGTCCGTTGCTCGGGTGAGTCGGTGCCATCGTACCGACGGTTCACGGCGCCCTGATCGATCTGATAGCGCTCGACCACGTCGGCCAGTTCACTGCCCTTCGTGGAGATGATTGGCGCCAGCTTTGGCACCGACGCCATGGGGTCGGTGGGGAATGGCACCTTTACGGACGTGCGCGCATCCTGCGCCCCGACGCTTATGGCCGCACACATGCCAAGCACCCACGCGGCCACGGCGGCGCGAGTGGCGGTTGGCCGACTGCACCGAACCGCATGACGCAGCGTGATTGCATCCGTATCGATCACGAGCGGGTCTCCATCGGGGGGGGTTGGCGCACGCGTATCGCACCCATTGCGCGAGCGCGCCGCACCAACCGAACAGGTCGAACATGGCGCAGTACACGCGACCGCGCCAGCGGGCGTAGCGCCTTAGCGACGCATCGGTGTCGGCGGTCAATTGCACGCACGTCAATACGCCGTCACGTACCACCGGTGCGGGTAACGTCGTGCAATCGGCCGGTGCGAGCACGCACCCACCCTGCTGACAGACAACCGCTAACCGATTGCCTGAAACTGCTCGCCGGGCGATCCGACCGACGCGTGATGATCTCAGCCGAGCAACCGCGAACGGCTGTTCGCTCGCACTGCTGTCAGTTGTCGGGCGGAATCTCGCTGCGTCCCAAGCATCACGCGGCCAGCAGTATCAAGCAATGGGTTGGCCGTTCCCGGTTTTCGGGGTGGTGACGAACGCCCCGCATTCACCATGACGTGCGCCAGCCATCCACCAGACAGGCGCGGAGAGTCGCGTCGATTCGTCATGCGGCGGTCGTGTTATGACGTCGAAAATATTGGCGTCGGGATCCTTGCCGTACCCAATCCACCCGACACCGGGAACCGCCATGCGTGGCAACGCGACGCTGGCGCCGACTTCGGTGATGTGAGTGAGCGCTTGCGCCGAATCGTCAACGTTGATCGTGCACACGAATGCATTGGCTTGGAGAGCCGATACGCGGGACGCCCGGCGCCCGTTTCGCAAGCGTCCATCAGAGTCTGCGCATCGCACTCATCGTTCTTTTTGCGACGCGAGCAATTGGCATACATCAGCGCGTAGTTCGGATCCGAGACGATCACCTTCTGACCGAGTGACTCCAGGTGACGCTCCACTCTCTCGCTCCCTGGGCTCGCCTCGAGATACGGGGAGGTGTACTTGGCGGCCACGGTTTCTAATTCCAACCACTCTCGCTTCGACTGTGACAGCAGAATCGTGAACGGGCTCAGACTCGGCATGTGGCCTTCTGATTGGCGCACAACATCGTTCCGGATGACACGAAACGCACGATATCATACGTCACGCAAATTGCGATCAGGACCACTTAACGACGCACCGGAATGCGGGCAATGACGACCGTTTCCGCGTCGGTGTCAGCCGCCAATTGCACGCACGCCAATATGCCGTCCCGTACTACCGGTGCAGGTAACGTCGTGCAATCGGCCGGCACTACCACGGTGCGCAGGTAGCGACCGTCGTCGCTCAGCACATCGAACCACGAGGTTCCCCGCTGAGTAGCCGCACTCCAGCGACGAGCCCAGATGGCGCCGTCGTACGAGATGGTGAGCGAACGAAAGATCGGATACACCGTAGGCAGGCGTCGCGTCTTCACCTCTTCGCTCATGCCGCGTACCTGACTCACCGGAACGCGAAGCGAATCCAGTCGCTTCGCCAGGGCGCTCGCGCTGTCGGCACGCTCGGCCGCAGGTATCAGCGGGGCTGTCACTGCTCGGACGATCTCACGGATCGGTCGCTGTGCCGCATCGGATTCCTGGAGCACGTATCGATCGGACGGCGAGCTGAAAATCGTGCCTGAACGTGAGACCGCGAACACCGGCATTGGATGAAACGGCACCACGTTGATGCCTTTGACAATCCGACCACTCCCCTTGCCAATCATGACCGATGCCCAGTTGCTGCGGGCAGTGGGCTGCATCGGCACGACCACAGAATCCAGCGAGCGACCGTCCAGCGCGTAGCGCTGATAGGCAAAGTGCGTCAGGCCATCAGCCTGACTTCCCCATTCCAGCGGAAAGTGCAGTCGTCCGGATTTGTCGATGACGGTGGCCAGTTTTGACATCCACGGCGCCATGGCTGGTCCAGCGAACACGCGGTCAAAGCGCGACAATACGCCGGTTTTCGCATCGGTCACAAAGCGCGCGACTTCGCTCATGTTGCGCACGTACAGCGCGCCATCTGCGCCAACCACCGGTCCGGTAGGTGATTC
>JANOKE010000438.1:0-13388 GCA_031419135.1 Gemmatimonadaceae bacterium | reverse complement strand
AACCGGTGTATGTACGAGACGGGGCGGATGGTGGGCGAACGCAGGCGGCATTGATCCGAACCGGCCGGCTGGCATTCCGTGCCATGGGATGGACGATTGGCTCGCGGCTACCAATGCCGATGTCGTGTTCGAGACCACCGTGCTCGAACCCGAAACCGGACAGCCGGCGCTCGACTACCTGCGCGAGATCCTTGAATCGGGCGTGCATGCCATCTCGGCCAACAAGGGGCCGGTGGTGCACGGGTACGCCGAACTCCACCGAATCGCCGCGCGCGGCGGCGGACAGTATCGCTTCGAGTCGTCGGTGATGGATGGCGCACCGCTCTTCTCACTGGTGCGTGACTGCCTTCCGTTGGCGGGTCTGCGGGCGATACGCGGTGTGTTTACGTCCACGGCTACCATCGTGCTTGAAGCCATTGAGGAGGGATTGACGCTTGACGACGGCATCGCACGGGCGCAGCAGATGGGGATTGCCGAAGCCGATCCTGCGTACGATGTGGACGGATGGGATACGGCGGTCAAACTGTGCGCGATCGCGAACGTCGTGCTGGGGGGTGACATGCGACCGGCGCATGTTGAACGTGAGGGCATTCGCGGTCTCGATGCAAACACGATTCGGCGTGCCCGCGCCGACGGCTGGCCCATTCGCCTGGTGGGCGACGTGCGCGTTGCTGCCGCCGGCGCGCTGCGGGCGTACGTGCGCCCGGAGCGTTGTCAATTGGGCGACCCGTTGGCGGTGAGTGGCACGTCGCTGGTGACGCATTTAAACGCCGACGTGTTTCCGGGTGGACTCACGGTGACGTCGCGCGATCCCGACGCAACCACCACGGCCTATGGCCTGCTTGCGGATTTTGTAAACCTATGCGGAATTAGAGCGCAGGATACCGGTTACTGACCCACCACTCTCTCCGAAAAAAACTCATGACCGACCCCGGCACCCAAAACCTCGGCAATCACGTGCGCTGGTTTCCGCTCTTTCATTTCGTCGCCTTGCCGGTCACCCTGTTCTACTCGCTCTACCAGATCGCGTTGGCCGTCAAAGACCCCACAAAAGCGTCCATCCTGTATGCCGTCTTTACCTTCGCTGTTGCGTGTGCGGTGCTGGCGTCGCGGGTGATGGCGGTCGCCGTGCAGGATCGTGTCATTCGTCTCGAAGAAACCATGCGCATGCAGCGCGTACTGCCAGCCAGCATGCACGGCGACATTGCGAAAATCACTCGCGAACAGTTTGTCGCGCTGCGTTTTGCGTCGGACGAAGAGTTGCCGGAGCTGGCGCGGCGTACCGTGAGCGGTGAGTTCCCGTCGCAAAAGTCCATAAAGCTTGCCATCAAAAACTGGCGGGGGGATTTCCTGCGCGCGTAGCCGAGCGCAGCGTCGCACATCAAAGGGCGCCGCCACCCTCGACCACCGTTACACCGTGGTGATCGAGGGTTCGGCACGCCGACATCAGACGTGAAGAACTCGTTGTGCGCCCTCGTGAAACCGCGTTACATCCGGGAAATGGCGAGGACCGCGAGGGCCTTCTCGGCCTGCACCTCTTTCGATCCGCCGCCGCGCGCCTGCCCCACATCGATGATGAGGCCCGTCGTTCCCTTCCGCGCCGCCAACTGGCCTTTGGCAATGAACGCTTCGTCGCCGACGCCGCTGACGTCCTGATAGTCCGATTTGGATTGCAGCGACTGCCGGTATTTGGCAAATATCGACTGCGCATCGCTCCCCATCTTGAGCCGTCCAACCGCGACGTCCGAGCCGTACAGGCAGTACTGCGCCTCAATCGACGCTCCCTGCATCGGGAATTTCATGGCCGTCGCGGCCCCCGCAGGAACCGGCCCGCCAGCGGCCGATGCGGCCTCCGCTCTCGTGACCAACGCGCACGCTGCCGGGTCGACCGCCTGATCAGTAATAACAGGCGTGACACCGCGCAGACTCAGCAGGAGTGCGACCGAACCAAACAGGCTGATAGGCAGGTGCATTTTCCAAGCTCCAGGTGATGCGTGAGCGCACATTCAACGACACCATCCAGCCACGCGTGCGCCGACGGCTCAGGGCATGCGCAGATAGGTCGCAAAGGTCACGCCGACCGTTCGCCCCGCGCCGTCGTCACGGAGATAGATCACGGCGATCGTTTGTGCGTCGGGCGACACGACGTTGGTGAGACGCGTGGTAACACGACCGTCTTTCTTGTTCACGATTTCGTTGATATACGCGTTCACCACGCGCACTGACGCGTGACTTTGCCCGGCGTTGCCGGTCACTGGCATGTCCTGACCATCAAACGCCGTGGTGTACCACCAGCGCGTAGTGTCGCCGCGCGCATTCACTGCCTGAATGGTGACCTTCATGCCAGTAGCACCGAACGGCTCGTACGTCATGATGTTGCTGGTTGGTGCCGGTGCGTCAGACTTGAGCAGCCAGCGACCGAAGCGCGGATTGGCGGTTTGCGCGTACGCCATGCTGTCCCCCATCGCGAGCGCGACCGCGATAGCCACCAAGCCGCATACCGCACGAAGGTTCACGCCTGGCGCACCCGATGGGGCCCGACCAAGCCGGTGCCGCCAAGGATCAAATTCTTTTTCGGCGCCCGTCCAATAAACCGGGATCGGGTGTCGAACACGGCGGCCGTTCCAGGTGCGGCCAGCCCGGTGCCAAGAAGCTCGCGTCGGCTGTACATGGTGATGGTGACAGAGGTAAACGGCTGGACAACGCCACGGGCAACGCTACGTCCGGAACTTCCGGGCGCAAGAGCGGCGAGCCGCGTTCCCGCCTGGCTACTTCACAAGGCTGATGGCCACCGGTTGTTCCGTTGGCACGACCTCGCCCTTGAGCAAACGCGCCGCCGCAATCACCGCGAGACGACCCATCTCGCGCGGGTTTTGGGCGATGGTGGCGGCCATGCGCCTTTCGGAAATGGCCTTGCGTGCGTCATCCTGCGCGTCAAACCCGACCACCATGATGCGCGAGGCCTTGCCAGCGGCCGCGATCGCTTCGAGTGCCCCGAGGGCCATCACGTCGTTGCAGGCGAACAGCGCGGTGATGTCGGGGTGCGCTTGCAGGATATTCTGCGCCACGTTGAACGCCTGATCGCGTTCCCAGTTGGCCGTCTGCGACGCGACAATCGTCACGCCAGGTGACTGCGCGAGTGCACTTCGGAATCCCCGCAACCGCGCATCACCGTTTTCATGTCCCGGAATCCCTTCCAGCACGGCAACCGACCCCGTGCCGCCCAGTCGCTCGGCCACAAACACACCGGCCAGTCGACCTCCGTCTTCGTTGTCCGATCCGATATAGGTGGCGACGTGCCCACCCGCCAGGCGCAGTGCCGCAGTGTCGATGCGTGCATCGACCGTAACCACCGGAATGTTCGCGGCGTTCGCTTTGACTACGGCTGGCACGATTTCCTTCGACCCGCTGGGCACGAGCAACAGCACCTTCACCTGGCGCTGCAGCAGGTTTTCCACGATCTGCATCTGTTTCTCGACATCGATCTCGCGTTCCGGCGCCTGCACGATCAGTTCGATACCGAGGCTGTCGGCAGCCGCCCGCGCTCCGGCCTCCATATCGATGAAGAACTGGTTATTGAGCGTCTTGAGGACCAACGCCACTGTAGGCTTGCCACCCGCGTCCGTGCCGCGATTGCACGCCAGCGCGAGTCCGAGGGGAAGCAGCAACAATCTTCGACGGGAGGACACCCATGTGTGCATGAAAATTACCGGAGAGCGCGTTGGAGTCGGCGGTGGAGTGCCATGTCAATCAATACCGCCACGACGATCACCACACCGATCGCCACTTGCTGCACGTACGACGACACGCCAAGCAGGTTGAGGCCATTCCGAAGTACACTCATGATCAGCGCACCAATAAGTGTACCGACCACGGAGCCTGATCCACCAAGCAGACTCGTCCCACCGATCACGACGGCGGCGATGGCGTCCAATTCATAGCCCATGCCGGCGATCGGTTGCGCCGAATTGAGTCGGGCCACCAGCAGAATCGCACAGATACTCGCCGACAGTCCGCTGATCGCATACACCATCGTCTTGTACCGGCGCACGTCTACGCCGGCCAGCGCTGCGGCTTCCTCGTTGCCGCCGATGGCATAGACGTACCGGCCCGGCACCGTCCGCGTGAGCACAACGTGCGCTATGCTGTACAGCGCCACCATGAACAGCACGGGGCCGGGAATTCCGAACAGGCTGCTGGTCGCCAGCGCGCGCAGCGTTGCCGGGAAACCGGAGATGGGTCGACCATCGGCGAGTATGAGCGCCAGACCACGCGCCGCACTCATCATGCCCAGCGTGGCGATAAATGGCGGAAGTTTGCCCACGGTGATCAGCAGTCCGTTGACGGTCCCAGCCATCGCGCCCACCAGCAGCCCCACGCCGAGCGCAACCGGAAGTGGCCACTGATGCTGCAGCGCGGACCCCATGACCACGCCCGCCAGTGCAACCAGCGAACCCACCGAGAGGTCGATGCCTGCGGTGAGAATCACAAACGTCATGCCGATGGCGATGACACCAACGATCGCACTCTGTTCAGCGACATTGGCAAGATTGGCCGCAGTAGCAAAGTACGGCGTGGCAATCCAGAGTGCGGTACACAGCGCCAACAGCCCGGCCGCAGTTCCCGCCTCGCGTCCGGCCAGTATGCGCCGCAGCGGTGTGGTGGCGGGCATCAACAGGGCGCCGTCTCGCGCCAGGTTATTTCGTCGTGTCATCCAATGCTCCACGCACCGCGCGCGCCAATGCCTCGAGCGCGAACGGCTTGTCCAGCATCACACCGAACGCCGCCAGTTTCATTTCCATCGCCGGCTCACCTCCGGACCTGAACAGAATGGGGCTGACGTGAGTCCGTCGAATCAGGCCGCGACGCGTCCCAAGCCACAAGTAGCCGTCGGGGGTTTGGGCGATCGCATTGACCTGCGTCTCGTTGAGACCTTGATCTTGGTTGAGGATGCGACGGAAATAGTTGTTGCGGGTTGGTGATTGCGCGGACGCTATCGCGCCGCACACCACCAACATGCCCAACGCCTTGGCAAGTACAGCGTTGATGTTCCGTTGAACGCGATCGCGCATGATGGGGTCAACGTAGCGGGATTCAAATAATGCGTAATTGTTGAGCTCGCTTAAGACCACAAATTCGTGTCTACGTGGGTAGACGATCTCATCAAGGCGTGTTTGCGTTCTGTAACGATTGTGTGCAAATTACAAGCGGAGTCATTGCTCGAATGTGCCCGCAGCGTGTGATATTGACGTTTGCCGCTCCAGCACCGATCTTTCGCCTCCCCCCGTGTAGCGAAGTAACTCATTGGTGCCCGATATGTCCGTAAGATCTCGAATCGCCTCGCTTCTTCAGCGATACCCGCTGTCGCTCACGGCTTCTTTGCGCCTGTTGGCTGGTGCGACCGTGGTATCGGTGTCGTACGGTGCGTACCGGATTCACGCGTCGGCAAATGGCGCAACCCTTCCGTCGATCGCTGAATTCACGGCCACGTTGTCGAGTGACAGCGCGAGGGTATTGGCCGAAGGAACGCTCTCGTCAAGTCGGCGTGCGGCATCGGATCGGTATAGCCAGCTCACGGCAGGTGCCGCGGCCTCGCTTGGTTGCGACTTGGCGGCTGCAGCTGGCTCCTGTACGCACAAAGTCGCGCAGTTCAGAACGGCTGATTTCGCGGAGGAGTTTGGCTGGGTTGCAGACGGATTCCTGAAATCGGCACGCGGGTCGCGCGATCAGGTCGCGACGAACGACGATGGGTCGACCGGTTCCAGGCGTTCATCCAGGATGATTGCCGCCGTCGGCGCCACGTCGGCCTTTGCGCTGGTGTCCAACCGCCGCACGGGTGGCGGTTCCGCCGGTTTGACGCGGAGTGCAGCACGCTCTGGCCCCGGCAACGCCTCGTTGAGTACCGGCGTTGGCAGTTTGGGGGCGGGCAGCCGTTTCTCTGAGAACAGCTCCTTGAATTCGGCATCGTCCGATCGCGGTCGGCTCGCATCGAGCAACTCGCGTTCGACGTGTTCGGGGCTGCGGTCGTGTGACACGCCGGCCGCCATGAGTTCATCGGGTGGGTCGTCACTAAACCCGGCCGTCGGAGACAATCCCGGCGCCTCCAGTGTATCCGATCTCGACTCGCCCCCATCGGCCGCCACCACGTCAGGCGCGATCCCGCCAAACTCGGCAAACGTAAACGTCAATGCGCCAAGCGATCCGGCTCACATTTCGCCAACGGGGAACACGTGGGTCGCGCCCGACCCAATCCTCGACCCGTTCGTGACGCCAAGTCCGGCGGCACTGCGTCCGATCGTTTCCGTGTTGTTTGACCGACTCGCGCCCGCGGGAACGTCGTGCGGCATGTCAAATGGACTCCCCATTCCCTGTGTTTCCGCACTCGATCAACCAGTGCCGGAAATCATCACGCCCGAGCCAGCAACCCTTGCCCTCGTCTTGATGGGTCTGTGCGCAATGGCCGCAATGGCCCGTCGCCGCCAGAGCTGATCCAACACACGTGGGTCCAGTGAATGAACAGGCCGCCTCGTCAATCGCGACGAGGCGGCCTGTTCGTATGTCTTGCCGCCGCGTCGCAGACATCGGTACGTTGGAGGGCCCAGTGATTTCGACCTTCCGATCGCGGACAGCTGTCGCCGCATGACATCATGAGCGTGCGAAGAAACGGATTTCCCGGTCTGCTGATTCGGATTTCCCTGTTGATGGGGGTGGCCGTTGCCGTCCTGTTGCCGGCCGGCTTGTGGCTCGAGCGGGTGCTCTCGGATCGCTTGATCGCCTCGCGGGTGTCGGACATGCGGGTACGACTGGCCGTGGGCATGTCTTCGATGGCGCGCAAGGTGGCGCTGGCCGACGCCCGCGTCGCACGTCTCGCCAGTTTGATTGAAGAGGCCGCGGAGAACGTCAACGCGTTCGACCGGTTGGATTTCGACCGTATCACGCACAGATCGGCCGATGGTGTGCTCCGTGTCATCGCTGCGATTGACGGCAAGACAAACGCCACGGTCTGGGTACCCCGTAACCCGCCGATCACCGATTCGGTGAAAGCGCTGCTGGGCCGCAGTTACGCGATCGTCAATCAGTTCGGCTCCGGCGCAGTTGGCGAGACAGCAGACGACGTCTGGTTCGTGACGAACGACGGCGCGGAAATCATGTTCGCGCCCGACGATCCCGACTACGCGAACAAGCCAACGCCGGCGAACTATTCGGTGACGCGGTGGATCGATCCAGTGCGCCCGGAAAACAATCCCAGTCGAAGCCCGAAGTGGTTGTCCGCGCAACGCTCACCCGTTCCGCCTATCTGGTATGGAGCGGTGGTGGCGCCCGTCATGCGCCATGGCACACTGATCGGGGCCACCGGACTGGAGCTGGATATTGCAAAGCTGCTCAGCGATCTCCAGTGGCTTCGGGTTGACGATATCAACGCCCTGATGGTCGTTGACAATGACATGGACGGCTTGATCGCGCACGGCAGTGGCGCGGACTTCGCGCGCGCGGTCACCGACTCGCTGTCAATTGCGAATCTTCCCGATGCGCTCCGCGACCCGCTTGCCGCACTCGTGCATCGTGCCTCGAGCGCGGCGCCTGGCCAGGTGTTGAGCGGGACCGCCGGCACCCGCACCATGCTCGCGTATCGATTGGTACGCCCTCACTGGACGGTCGTCACCGTGCTCGAGCGTGCCGCGATCGTCGCCCCGCTGCGCGGACCACTCCAACTGACACGAGTGGGGCTTTTCGGCGTATTGGCGCTGCTGCTGGCGGCTATTCTCAGCGTGGCAGCGTCGAGCATTCGTGCACAGCGCGTGGTGGACGACATGCGCGCCGCAGCGAGCGAGCGATTCAACCGCCTGTTCCAGATGTTACCGGTGGCCGTGGCCTTGACGCGATACGACACCGGCAAATTGGTGGAACTCAACGACGCAGCGAGTCGACTGATCGGCCTGCCTCGCGACGACCTGGTGGGTTCCGCCACGGTGCATGTTGGTCTGTGGACCAATCCTGACGAGCGGGAATTGATTCGTCAGATGATTCTGGATCAGGGGTTCGTTTCGGACTTCGCCAGTACGTTTACCGATGTGGGCGGCAAGACCATCGACGTGCGCCTGGCCGCCCGACGCGTCGATATCGACACGGTTCCCCACGTGCTTACCGTTGTGCAGGATCTGAGCGCCCAACGGCATCTCGAAGGGCAATTGGTGCAGGCACAGAAACTCGAGGCCGTGGGACGACTCGCCGGCGGCGTGGCCCATGACTTCAACAACCTCCTGACGGCGGTGCTGAGCTATGGAGAACTTCTGAAGGCGTCATTCGACGTGGCCGATGATCGGCGAAACGATGTCGACGAAATCCTCAACGCCGGACGCCGCGGCGCACAACTCACCAGGCAACTGTTGGGATTTGCCCGACGGCAAAACACTGTGCCACGCGTGGTGAATGTGAACGAGGTCATCGGCGGACTCGAACGGATGCTCAAACCGCTGATTGGCACCGACGTGGAGGTCGTTACCGACCTCGACTCAACGCTTGGCACCGTCAGGATCGATCCGGGCCAGATCGAGCAGGTCATCACCAACCTCGTGCTGAACGCCCGAGACGCCATGCCGGAAGGCGGGACGCTCACCATCCGCACGATCGACGGTCACCGCTGCATTGCGCTGACAGTGACCGACACGGGGTCGGGAATCTCGGCGGTGGATCGGGTTCGGATCTTCGAACCATTTTTCACGACGAAGTCCATGGACAAGGGGACGGGGCTGGGACTCGCGACTTGCTACGGCATTGTGAACCAAGCGGGCGGAACGATCGTGTGCGAGAGCGCGCAAGGTCGAGGCACCACCTTTCGCGTGACCCTGCCACGCCTCAGCGAGCCCGCACACGTGCCGGTACCGCAACACGCCCCGGTTACGGTCATGAAGGTCGGCGCGACACAGCGCATCATGGTGGTCGAGGACGACGAGATGGTTCGCGACATCACGAAATCCGTACTCGAAAGCGGCGGCTATCAGGTGGTGTCGGTGGAGGGTCCCTCTCTGGCGCTGGCGCACTTGCTCGAGACACAGGAACCGATTGATCTGGTGATCAGCGACATCGTGATGCCCCGAATCAGCGGTCCGGCTTTCGGACGCGTTCTGGCGACCACCCATCCGAACATGCAGATTCTGTTCATGTCTGGATATACTGGAGACGAACTGATCCGGCATGACCTGTCCTCGCTGGGCCATCCGTTCCTGGCGAAGCCGTTCACACCGAACGATCTGTTACGCGCTGTCGCGGGCGCACTGAACCAACCAAAGCCGCCAGCAGCGCTGACGGACTGACAACGTCACCCGTGCCAGGATGTTTGACGACATTTCTATTTGATGACCGCACCTACGCCTGTGGATAAGCCAACCGGGACGGCAAATCCAACGCTGCTCCTCTTGACGCGACTGACCGTGGCGTTCAGTCGGCGGCGTTCGTATCCGGCATCCCACCCGCTGGTTCGAACAGCGGAAACGCAGGCATTCGATTCGCTGATAGCGGCTCTGGCCAAGCGGCGTCGAATGACCGTGAGCATCGGTCACGGCGAATTGCTGCTGGACGATGCCCCGATCGAGCAGGGCGGAGCCGTGGCGTCTGAACTCGCCGACAAACTGCGTCGCCGCGGCGTCGGTTCGCTCACGTTCGACAGCAGCGTCTCATTGGAATCCCTGCAGCAGGCGCTGACATGGTTGGCGCTCGAACCTCTGGCCACGGAGGGGCACGATCCGTCAACGGTATTGGCGCCGTCTACGCCCGGAATCGCGATTGCGCGCATTGCGTACGAGCGACTGGAGTTGTCGAGCGGACATACGGACAGCGTTGCGTCTGGCACCGCCATCTGGCGGACATTGTCGTCAGCCGCACTGCTGAGTGACGAGGCAATGCAGTCGGTCGGCGACGTACGTTTGCGTGCGAGCGACGGCGCGCAGGGAGGTGGAGGTGGCACGGGCGGAGGGTCGGGCGATGGATCGGGCAGCGGTTCCGGCAGTGCTGCCGGCCCACGACGTGGCGCCGGCATTGGTTTGGGTGACCTGTTGAATGCCGATGATGATCACGACCGCGACGCCGCCGATAATTCCGCATTGTCGTCGCCGACCGACGTGGCCGACGCGATCGAAAGCCGTATTGCCGGCGACGGCTACGCGAAACGCGTGTCGTTCGGCTTGCTGAGTGTGTCCGAACAGATCGCCCACGCCGACGAGGCAACGCGAGCGCTCCTCAGCGATCGCCTGCGGTCCGTCCTTGCGTCGCTCCAGACCTCTTCGTTGGGCGCGATCATCAAGTCGGCGGGCACCGCTGCGTCCCAACGTCGCTTCGTGTCGCAAGTCGTTGACGCGCTGCCGGCCGCGGCAATCATCGAATGGCTCGAGACGGCGGCCAGCGCTACCGGGCAGGATCTCTCGCATCACATGTTGCGTATGCTCGGCAAATTGTCGACGCGTACCGAGGGCGCCACCGCGGCGGCCGACAGCGAAGAGGCCTTTCGCGGTGCGGCGCAGGAACTCGTGCAGGGATGGACGCTCGATGACCCGAATCCACCTGATCACATCGCGCTCCTCGACCACATCAGTCTGTTCGATCCCGCGCTGTCCAGACAATCACTCGACGACGTCGGTGCGGCGCGCGTGGTCCAGATCGCGCTCGAGGTCGACACGTTTGGTGCAGACGCCGAAGATGCCACCAATCGACTGCTGAAGGACGGCCGCATGGTCGACTTGCTCGCGTGGGTAGAGGAAGCGCCGGGCCGCCATGCTGCGTCGGCAGTCCAGGCGCTGGTGCTCTCGCCATCGGCGATCAAGGCGGTGCTGCTTGGCGATCCGTACGACCAGGTCGTGGGGCGAGCACTGTTGGCCGAACTGGACATCAACGCCAGCAGTACACTGCTCGATGTGCTGCGTGATGCCACGGGACGAACCGCGCGTCGTATGACGTACGATCGCATGAAGGAATTCGGTCCTGATCTTGCACCGGAGTTGATGCGACGGCTTGAGGGTGCTCCCTGGTACTTCGTGCGCAATCTGCTGGCGCTGCTGCGGGACACGGCGTCAGGTGATGGTGGCCCGTCCGATGCGAGCGCCTCGACCTTGTTGCTCTTTCTTACGCATCAGCAGGAGCAGGTCCGTGTGGAGGCGCTGCGACTGTTGCTGACTGACCCGTTCGCGCGCGACGCCGCGATTCGTCGCGTACTGGACGATCCCAGTGATCGCGTGGTGCGGGTGGCGCTCGAATCGCTGACCGGCACCGAACGTGCACGAACGGCCACACTGGCGCCCGAGTTGGTGCAGCGCCTGCTGGAGTTCATCCGCGCGAAAGCGCACCATCAGGATCTGCTCGCGCGCGCCATCCGAACCCTTCTCGACGCGCCAACGAGCACTCCGGTTCGCGAGCTGCTCCTGTCGCTCACCAGCCGGCGCTCCCTGTTGTTGCGTCGACTCCAACTGGCCGATGCGAGTCCGATTGTTGTGCCGGCACTCGAAGTATTGGCGCAACGCTACGCGGACGACGCCACGTCGAAACAAGTGATTGAACTCGCGAGACGCAGCAAAGACCGCAGTATTCGCGCGGCCGTGCATGGCACACCGCTGCGTGGATCACGCCCGATGCCCGAACGGTGAACCCGACCGCGCTGTTTCTGATGACGCTCGGCCAGGCGCTCGCGGCGCAAGGGCTCTATGCCGAGGGACATCCGATGCGGGCCACGGCCCGTGAACGAACCGGTGTGGCGCTGCTGCGCGCACTGGGTGAAGGCGGCGTGTTGCGCATTTCATTCCTCGATGGCTCGGTGATTGTCGGATCACGCATCATGACCGAACTCAAGGGCTGGGAATGGGGCCCGCGGTTGGCGGCGGCGGGAGTGCAGCGACTGGAAATCGACGCGTTGCCCGCACCAACGTCGGCCGACGTCGAACGGCTGGTGAGCGAATTGCAACGACGACTCCAGCCGGGTGCCGACCAGACGGCCACCGTGGTGCATAGCGGATTCCGCTTCGGTCCATTTGGCGTTGCGGGGGGAAGTGGTGGTGACGGCGGTGGTGGTGGTGGTGGTGGTGGTGGTGGTGGTGGTGGTGGTGGCGGTGGCGGTGGCGGTGGCGGCGGCGGCGGCGGCGAGGGTGGCAGCGAACGCGAGCGCGCGTCAGGCGACGTGTTTGATGCGCTCGCGAACCTGCCGATGACCGAAGAGGCGTCCGCCGTGCGTTGGATTCATGACGAAATCGCGAGCGGAAGCAACGTACCCATGGCTGAAGTGGAGGGCGTGGTCCATTCGCTGGCGATGGCCATACATCGGGATCAACATGTGCTGTTGCCGCTGCTCGACCTGAAGCGCTTCGATCAGTACACCACCACTCACTCGTGCAATGTCTCGATGTTGTCCATCGGACTTGCCGAACAGCTCGGACTCACGGGAAGCGATGCGCGTGCCATCGGCATGGCGGCACTGATGCATGACATCGGCAAGGTGCGTGTGCCCACGGAAGTGCTGGTCAAACCCGGCAAGCTGACGGACGAGGAGTTCGCACAAATGCGCGCGCATCCGGTTGAGGGCGCGCGCATTCTTGGGGAACGCGCGCGTGGACATGCGCTGGCCGTCACGGTGGCCTATGAACACCATATCTGGGAGAACGCCCAGGGCGGGTATCCGGTCTTGCGGTGGCCTCGGCGATGTCATTACGCGAGCCGCCTGGTCCATGTCTGCGATCTCTACGATGCTTTAAGCACGAATCGCCCGTACCGGGATGCCTGGCCCCGGGCGCGCACGATTGAGATGCTGGAAAAGCAGATCGGTATTGAAACCGATGGCGAGATGGTGCGCGCGTTCATCGAACTGCTCAGTCGCGCCACCGAATCGCGCGTGCCCCTGCAGGAAGAGAAAACCAACAGCGGATGGAGCAACGATGTTGCCGTCACGGCGGAGCAGATGACAACTGCGGTACTGCCACTGCGGTTGATGTAATTCCACCGCAGTTGGGGTACTGCCACTGCAGTTGGGGTACTTCCACTGCAGTTGACAGTTGGGGTACTGCCACTGCAGTTGTGGTACTTCCACTGCAGTTGGGGTACTTCCACTGCAGTTGACAGTTGGGGTACTGCCACTGCAGTTGTGGTACTTCCACTGCAGTTGTGGTACTTCCACTGCAGTTGATGTACCCCCACTGCAGTTGATGTACCCCCACTGCAGTTGATGTACCCCCACTGCAGTAGCACCACTGCAGTTGGCAGGCTCAGCGCTTAGTCAGTTGGCCATCCATGAGCAACCGCACGTTGGGATCCAGTTCCACCGCCGCAGGTTCCTGTTCCGCCGTCAATGTGAATCGGCCCGACCGCGCCGTGAGTTCCACGCGCTCCACGCGCGCACGCGCCCCCGGCAGGGA